>DATHQA010000050.1:0-10462 GCA_035483375.1 Rhizomicrobium sp.
GGACGATGAATCGTGTTACAGGGCCGTTCATTCGGCAGCTACTTTATCCAGCAGTTTGGTGATGTAAAGCTTGGGATCGTTCGCGGTGCGGAACCTTTCGCGTCCCTCGATCGCCGCCTGCGAAAGCGCAGGCAATTGGCCGATCATGGATAGGATTGCGTTCACAAGCGGCACCGCAAGGAAAGCGGGCGAGGGCACGACCGGGTAATGGTAGCGCGATAGTTCCAGCATATGCCACGTGTCGGCGATGGCCACGGCTGGTATGCCGCGGTTCATCGCGTCCCAACAGATGCCGGAAGTTTTGCGCGCGTAAACGCCGGGGTGATAGCAGAGCACGACCGCATCCGAAGTGTCCCACAGATCGTAATAGGTTTGTTCGCCTAACCGGCCTTCCATGATTTCGAAACGGTCATCGTCTTTCGCGGCATTTTTGATGCGTTCGATGATCCATCCATAGCGCTCGACCATGGAACCGGACAGGTGAATGACGAATTTCGCCGCTGCACCTCGCTTGCGCAGCCGTGTGATGATGTCGGGTAGCATGTGCAGGCCCTTGTCGAGTTTCGCATCGCCCATATAGAGCAGAATTCTGGGCAATTCGGATTCCGATTTCTCTCCGAGAGTGCGGTTGATGCCGCCGATGAGCGCGCCGCCTATTCCGACTTTGATTGCTGCCGATTGCGCGTGATCTTCGGCGATAGTGGCGCCGATGCCGAGGATCTCCACATTTTTCGTCGCCGACAGGATACGGAGCGCGCGGCGATAGATTTCGCATATCGCCGCATCTTCCTCGGCGATGCCGTCCGCTTTGCGGATGATAGGCGGCGGCATCATGAGCGCGACGACGGCGGATTTGACGCGCTCTCCATTTCCGATCTGCTCCGACAGCCATTGCGCCAGACCCAGCACTTGAATCTCGTTGGTGGTGTGCACCAGCACGCGTACGGGCTTTTCGAAAAGATAGTCGGGCAGGTCGACCAGTTGCTGATAGGCACGTTCGTTGAAGGCGAGCAGCTCATCCAGCGTGCGTGTACCCGATCCCGGATAGGGCGATTGCGGCAGAAGCGCCGCCACGGGCACTTCGAATGTTTCATAGGAAATGGTGGAAAGCGGCGAGCGCGCGTTCGCCACGAGGGTGGGCTCATGGCCCAGCTCAATGGCGGCTGCACCGAGCATGCCGCTGACGCCGAGATGATGGCCCTCGCCGGAGATGAAGCCGGGATCGAGGATGAGAATGCGTTCTGCCATCGCCACCTCCCTCAGCGCATACCGGCAATGGACAATTGCTGGATCTGAACCGGACTGGTCTCCACCCAACCTTCCGATTCGAGCCGGAATTCGAGCGATAACCGCTGCGGCCGCCCGGATGGAGGCTGTTCCGCCCCCAGCGCAATATACACGGGCCGTTCGGCTTGGAGCGCGAAGTTGCCGCCCACTTTTCCCTGAAACGCCACGAGCACCCGCGTCGCTTCGCGTGCGGAAAGGCGTGCTGTGACCTCCAGCCGTCCCCCCGCCTGGAGGGGGAAAGCAGGCGTGCAGCTTAGACCCAGACGGGCATAGGGCGCGTTCAGCATCAGGCCTCCGTCCATCTCCCGGCCGCCGCCCACCAATTCTTCCAGTCCGTGGCCTTCCCAGAAATAGTATCGCTGGTTCAGGCGCCCGGCTGGCCAATCGACCTCATGGACGAGGCGGCGCGGCGCGGGGGCGATGGGGCCTCCGACGCCTTCAACATTCATGGTCTTCAGCACGCCGTCCCAAACAACATTGTATTGCCCCTGATTGGCGTGCTGGGCGCAATAGTCGGAAATCCGTTCCATGAAGGCATTGCGCGCGCCATCATCGAAGGCAAGCTCGCGCAGGCGCGCGGCGAACGCTTTGCCGTCATTATGCGCGCCGACAAGATCGGTAAGACCCGGAATGGCTTCCATGGCATTGGATGTTGCGACAAACGGAACGCGCGCCGTCAGCGCATCCAGTGTTTTGATCGGCAGGCCCGTGCCCGCCGTCACGGGCAGCAGCAAGACATCGGCCGTTTTATAAAGCAGTTCGAGCCCGTCCATTCGTCCGCAGAAATACACATTGGGCAGATGCGCATTGGCGAATGCTTCATGGATGGCGCCTGCAACGAGAATCGTCAGATCCGGATCGACAAGGCCGTGCGGATAGGCATTCAGAAAGAACCATTGCAGCGAGGTGATGTTGGCGGCATGGTTGGAGCCCACGAACACGGCGAAGCGGCGGCGGCGTTCCTCGCGCGGCAGGAAGAAATCGCGCACGATCTCAAGCGGCAATTGCGAAAGCGACAATATCGACGTGGCACGCGTTTCGAAGCGCGAATGCAGCGTTTGCGGCAAGGCCGCATCGCGGAATGGAAACGCGCAGACCGACGGCGTCTTTGCAAAGCGCTTCTCGAAAGTTGCTTGCTCGTGCCGGTTGATGAAGACAGCACAGCGCGCCCGCGCGAACATGGCAAGTTCCACATCAACTGCGGATTCGATCACGGGCGTGTTGTTGTAGAGGCCGTGCTGGATCGGTCGGATGTCGTGGGTTTCAAGGGCCACGGGATGTTTTTCGAGGCTGAGCCGTTCGACCAGCGGCCAATTGTGGCCGTAATTGAGCACGACGAAACGCACGTCGCGATGCTTAAGGAACGCAATAAGCGAACCGGGCAATCGCACCTGCCGCGAAATGCGCTCCTCGCCTTCCAGCGACAGGCGGGTATAGGGCGCGGGTGTTGCGGTGTCGGTTTCGCACTGCCGTTCCTCACGCGCCCGCGACAGGAACCAGCGATGCAGTGCCTGATTGCCCGGCAATCGGCCCAATAATTCCGGCACCCGGTTGAGGGTCGCGTGCCAATCGAGATCGTCCGTATCCAGATGAAGACAGATCACGGGCAGGCCGCGGCTGTGGAGCCATTCAAGCTGGCTCTGAAAGACATGCGTGCTGCCTGCCGAAGGCCAGGCGGGCGCGATATGAACGACGATGGCGCTGGGCGATGGCGTATGCGATGCGGCCTCCGCCGCGATCTCCGAGAGCCGTTTCGCCAATTGCTCGGGCGTGAGCGCGAGCGGCAGATCATCGTTTTTCGCGGGCGCAAGGATCGCGTCCCACATTCCGGCATCGGCCTTGTCGAGTATGAAGCAGCAATCCTTGCCGCAATCGACGCCTGCGTGTGCAACCGCGAACGCAAGATCGGCATACGTCACGATGCGGCTGTAATAGCCGTCAGGCTGTGCATTGATGCCGTGGATGTCGAACGACGCATCGTTGCTGAGGCGGACGACATCTGCAGGCGACAGACAAATTACATCCACGGATTGATGGCCGGATGCCTTCAATTGCGCGATGAGGCGTTGTTCGTCTTCGCCCACGGTGGGAAGTGTCAGAAGTGTGCCGGAACGCGGCGCGGCATCGCTTACAGGAAGCGGATCGGTCGCTGCGAGGCCCGCGCGTTCCAGTAATTGTGCAATCAGGGCGGAGCCCGGCACGATCACGACTTTCTTGCCCGCAAGATCAAGGCAGTTCAGCCGATAGGCCGCCCAGCGCAAGCGCTCCATCATCTCGTCGAACGACATCGTGCCGGCTGGTGCGATCCGCGTAAGCCGCAGCAAGGTCAGCGGCGCACGTGCGATATTCGTGAACGCATAGATATTCCACAGCGCTTCAAGATCGGCCAGATGCGCATCGGGCAGGAAGAAGACATCTTGCGCGCCGAGATCGAAGGAGCGCCACAAATGCCATGTACGGTCCGCGTAGGGGCAGGGTGCATCGGCATTGTGCAGCAACGGGCTCTTTGCCTGTACGCGATCCTGCAACGCATTGCCGAGATCGGAATAAGGATAAGCAATCACGCCTTCGGGCGGCCGCGGCTGATTGGGTGAAGCTTGCGTGCCCCAGACGGTTTTCGCGCCCGTTTTCACAAGCTGTTTCGACAGCGCCGAAATCCAGCGCATGTTCGCGCCATCGGGCGCGCCGAACGGCATGCCAACGACCCATGTCGCGGCTTTTTGCGGCGCGGTAGTGGGGGTGCGCCTGATCATGCCGCGGCACTTCGCTCGAAGCCGAGATGGCGCAACATCACACGGCCATTGCCCGGCACATTCAACTGCAGCAGCAGGGCCGAACCTTGCGCATCTTTCGGCAATGCCGCACGCAACGTCCAGCTTCCGTCTTTCGCAATCGTTATCTTTGGATCGAGACGTGCAGCTCCGATTTCGACTGCAAGGCCCTCGATGGATGGAACATCGGTGGCGGCCGCGCCTTCGATCAGGAGTTCATCCATTCCGGCCGGACACACGCACAGGATCGAAACGGTTGAGGGCAACCATGCGCCGGAAAGTCCGCCGCCCCAATGTTCATGGATGAGCGTGCAATTGGGTATGGCGATCTCGCTCAGCGCATTTTCCGCTGCTGGTCCTGCCGGGTCGATCAGGGCTGCGAAATTCACGAGAAGAGAAGCCTCGCGGGGATCGTTGGGGCCCAGCACGCGCGCGCTTTCCGCAATCAGTTCGATTTGCGAAAAACCGAATGCATCGGCAGGTACCGTGCTTTCGAACAGAAGCATCCAGCTTTCAGCGGTTTCATTCTGTGCGCACAATTTCATCGGCTGTCCGTCAAGCCTTGCGATAGTGGGCACAAGGGTCGGGTTGCCGCGCAGGACGGGACCGGCTAGCGCGAGGAACAGGCGCGTTCCGGGCTCGGGAATATGTGTGCCGGATAACAGGCTTTCGCGCGCCATCCAGCGTGAAGGAAGCCCGCGCACGCTTTCAAGCAGATACCAGCCATCGGAAAAGAGTCTGCTATTGGCGACATCGAGTGGGATCAGGCGCTGCGTAGCGCCGACACGCTGCGTGCGGGAAGGCGATGCGATCCAAGCGCCCGTCCAATGCGCTGCGGCCAAGCGGCCGTCCGCTTGGGAGAGCGGGTAATTCCGTGAGCGGAAATTGATGCGCGCCAATCCGCCGTTCTTTGCCACGCCGATGGGCGCGCCGAAAACAATGCCGTTGTCGAGCGCGCCGAGACGACGCAACGTCAGCGCCGCAGGGGCCGCACCTTTTGCATGCCAATGCAGATCCGCTGCCAGCAATTCAGAGCGTGCGGCCGGATGCGGATTGAATTTCAAAACCACCCAAGGCGTAGAGGGCACATCACCTTCGGCGGAAGCCTCATCTTCTTCTGATTCCTCTGGCAGTTCCAATATCAGTTCGCGCGACACCCAGCGGAACGGCGCGCCATCAGGATCGTGCTCCAATGCGAAAGCACCGGAGATCGCAATCGTTTCGAGCGGAAGGATTTCGCGCGTCTTGAAGCCGATGGGATCGAGCGGCTCTATGTGGATATCATCCTGTTCTCCGGCAGGCTCGATGCCGACATCCGTGAGAAGGATGCGGGCGCGTAACGCTTCTGCAGGCGTCAGCTTGATTTGCAGGCCGGTTTCAGAATCGTCCGGCATCTTGACGCGGAACTGCACATGCCGCGGCATACCGCGCGTCAACGCAATCGTTCGGGTGGGTTTCCCGGCGATATCAATCGTCAGGGCGCAAGCCGGCTGATCACCCGCCAATGCGAATCTCATCACGATCGCAAGCTCTTCGGCTTCGGGCAGATCGTCGGTTTTCAGGAACAGGAGCGCGCCGTCTGCGCTGATCTGGCGCCCGCCTTCAGCCTCTTCGAGGAGACCCACGGAATAGGCGATAACATCGTCATTCGCGTCGTTGAAGGAAGGGATGCGCTCTCCATCGGCTTTCGGACTTCGTAGGACGACGGGAAGCGATGCGAACCAACCCTGAAGCACTGCACGCTGATGCATCCCGTAATCGTTCGGGAAAACGAAAAGATGGTCGCTGCTCAATGTCGAAGGACGTGATGGCGTGCTCGCCGTGACCCGCGCCAGTCGGTTTGCCAAAGCGATGATGGACCATATCGAAGCTGCGTCAGTTCGTGCGGCTGCATCCGCCAGATCCAGTGCCGCCTGTGCTGATGCGAGCTTGCACATATAGGCGCGGGATGCCGCCGTTTCCCTATCATGCTCCTGCACGGCGATGAGTGATTCATAGACACGCGCATCGACAAAAGCAGGCCTATTCCTGGCAGTGTGAGAATCCCATCCCCCGATAAGCAAATTGCGCCAGAAGGCATTCGCTTCGGCGGCAATCTGTATGGCGCGTTCGGCGGCGGCCTTGCGCAAGCCCAGCCTGAATTCTGCGTCTGTCGCGAATTTCTCCAGCGGTATTGTCGTGCCCGTGGCATCGACGATCTTCAATTTGCGAAGGGCCTCGTCGCTGTCGAGGATGAGCAGGGTCGCGCCCGCTATGGCTGCAGCGCGCGCGCTCATATCCAGCCGATGCAGATCGGCCGCGGTATCGATGAGGAAATCTCCGCCCGCATCGGCGCGATGATCCGGCGCCATGCCTTCGATCAAAGTCACTCCCGGAATATCTCGCAGCGACGAAATGTAAGGAGTTTGGAAAAGCTCCACCGATGCATGCACGCGCATGGGCCCGGCATTTTCCACGGCGGCGAGTTCGTTGAGAAACGCAGCAAGCATTTCCCACCCGGCAGGACTGAGATCGGCTGCGATGCCTAGGGAAAGTCCTTCATCGCGTGCGGGTGCGCCTGGCGCCAGGAAAGCAAGCGGCACATCTGCGATCTTGCCGCCGAAAATTGCATCTGCGAGGGAAGACCAGCTGCGTGTTTGCGGCGCGCAAACCTCGACATGCCTGTTCAGCGATTTGAGCGCGAGCAGATTGTCGACAATGTCCGCCAATGCTGCCGGCGACAATGCGGAGTGTGTGCCTGAGATCTCCGCCGGTGCGAAAACATGACACAAATGCGCGGGGGTGAGGCTGAAGAAGCGCAATACTTCGACTTCGTAAGCAATGAGACCTTGCGCATTCCTAATATGTGACAAAAACGATATGAATGTTTTGGCATTCTGCTCCGGTCCGAGATTGGGGTCATAGCGGAACGGAATGATTTGAAAGCCGGGCTCCGCGCTCAGCGCGAGTCGCAAATCATGCTCGAAGCGCAAGGCCGCCCGCGCCGAAGGGGTCGTGACGCTGATCCAGCTAGACATTCCTGCCTCGAGGCCGAGCGGCCCAAGCGAAGATCTTCAATACGATCGTCAGTTGGCCAATTCCAGCGTTGCCATCTGATTCTGGCCAAGACAGATGATCTTGGGCGTGTTCTTACCAGCTTTTTTCTCGTAGCCCGAAATCACGCGAAAACCGCTCGACTGCAGGATGTCGATATGATCATCCCCCATGAAAAGAACGATTTTCTTCTGCCGGCCATCGATATCCGAATAGATGACCTCATAGTTACCTGGACCGATGATCATGTGCCCCCCGGCAGACTTTTCAGACTTAGTTGCAGACATGATATTTTCTCATCCTCCCACTTGTCACTAGTGAACTTTTTGTTGCTCCGTCCTCTCGGGGAGCCTGCAATGCGCCAATAGTTTATGACTTTCAACTCAAAAGGGTATAGGCATATCTGGTCAACATCCAACTCGGCCAAGGGAATCCTTTGCCTGTCGCTACCATAGGTACGGATTTGTTGGTCCGGTTTCTGAGGTATGTCTTTCCAAATTCGGGCACAATGTCACATGCATGGATAACGACGTGCGGAAGGCCGCTGCCTTAAAGCGCGGCATTATGCCGGTTTATGCGGCGCTCGAAGGCGATCTGCCGGCGGGCATGGAGGGGCGGACGCCGTCATCGTGACGAAAGCGCCAATGCCTGTGGGGGTCAAACGGGACAATAGCGCCTGAACCAATCGACAAATCGCGGAATACCTTCCGCGAGATTTGTTTTTGGGTCGAAGCCGAAATCGCGGGTCGCGCGCGCGATATCGGCATAGGTTTCGCGCACATCGCCGGGTGGACCTTCGGCGTCTTCGATGATCGCTTTCTTGCCCGTCGCCTGTTCGATGATGCGCACGAGATCAAGCGTCTCTTCGGGGTGGCTGTTGCCGAGATTGTAGACGCGATGCGGCGCTCCTTCCGATCCGGCGAAGGGTGTTTCGACAATGTGCACAAGCGCTGCCACAATGTCGTCCACATATGTGTAATCCCGCCTGAGTTTGCCGCCGCCGAACAATGGTAGCGGTTTGTGGGACAGGATCGCGTTCGTGAAAATCCAGTAGGCCATGTCCGGCCTGCCCCACGGGCCATAAACGGTGAAAAAGCGCAGGCCCGTCTGCTTCAGCCCGAACAATTCGGCATAGGAATAGGAGAGCAATTCGCCTGCACGCTTCGTAGCGCCGTAATAGGAAACGGGTCTGTCGGCGCGCGCATCTTCCGAGAAAGGCGGCACGGTGTCGTTGCCATAGACCGAACTCGAAGACGCATAGACGAAATGGCCGAGGCCGTCGTGCCTGCGCGCGAATTCCAGCATGTTCTGATGGCCGACGAGGTTCGAGCGCGTATAGGCCGCTGGGTTCTCCGCCGCGTAGCGCACGCCCGCCTGGGCCGCGAGGTGCAGGATCGCATCGTATCGCTCACCGCCCGCAGCCGCGGCGAGCGCGTCCGCATCGGCGATGTCGGCCTTCGTGAATCGCCAGCCATGCATGCCTTCGAGCTGCGCGAGCCGGGCCAGTTTCAGCGTCGGGTCGTAATAGGGGTTGAGGTCGTCCACACCTATGACCTCGTGGCTCCGCGCGAGCAACGTCTTGGCGGCATGGAAACCGATAAATCCTGCTCCGCCGGTCAATAGAATGCGCATTTACCTTACCCAAGCGTTGTGTGGACGGTGCAGCGCACAATATGCCATGAAGTGGCCCATCCAGAACCCTCAGGAAAATCGTCAGATGTCTCAGCCCAAGCCTGTTCGAAAAGCCGTTTTCCCGGTTGCCGGCATGGGCACAAGGTTTCTGCCCGCAACCAAAGCTGTGCCGAAGGAAATGCTTCCGGTTGTGGACAAGCCTGTCGTGCAATATGCGGTTGAAGAGGCACGCGAGGCAGGCATCGAGCAATTCATCTTCGTCACGGGCCGCGGCAAGCATGTGCTCGAGGACCATTTCGATCATGCCTATGAGCTGGAGAGCCTGCTCAGCGAGCGCGATAAGAATGCGGAGCTGGACAGTCTGCTGGAAGGCCTGCCGAAGACGGGTTCGGTCAGTTTCACGCGCCAGCAGAAGCCTCTCGGCCTTGGCCACGCCGTATGGTCGGCCCGCCACTTCGTAGGCAATGAGCCGTTCGTAGTCCTACTGCCGGATGATCTCATGGTCGGCAAACCGGGCGCCGTGGCCCAGATGGTCGAGGCCTATAACAAGGTCGGCGGCGGCGTCATCGTTGCGGCGGAAGAGAAGCCTCGCGCCGAGACAAAGCGCTATGGCGTCATCGATCCGGGTGCGCGCGACGGCAACATCACCGAAGTGCGTGGCGTCGTTGAAAAGCCGGACCCGGACAAAGCGCCATCCACGCTGTGCATTATCGGGCGTTACATTCTGCCGCCGGAAATCTTCTCGGAGCTTGATCGCCAGGAACGCGGCGCGGGCAATGAAATCCAGCTTACGGATTCGATGCAGCGTCTCATCGGCCGCGTACCGTTCCACGCCGTGGCGACGACATGCGCGCGTTACGATTGCGGCGACAAGGTCGGCTTCCTGCATGCGAATATCGCGGTCGCACTTTCGCGCCCTGATATTGCGCCACAGCTGAGGCCGATATTGGAAAAACTAAAGTTCTGATTGCCGGTTTAGGGAACAATCCCAAGCGACTTCAGATGCGCCACGAGTTTCGAAGCCAACGCCGCAGGCTCGACGCCCACGGTCTTCAGCGTCACTTCCGCATTCTCGGGTTCTTCATACGGGCTGTCGATGCCTGTGAAATTGCGAATTTCACCAGCCTTCGCCTTTTCATAAAGGCCTTTCGGATCGCGCTGCATGCAGACTTCGATCGGTGTGTCGACGAACACTTCGATGAATTCGCCTTGCCCCATCAACTCGCGCGCCATGCGCCGCTCGGACCGGAACGGCGAGATGAATGATACGAGCACGATGAGTCCCGCATCGACAAACAGCCGGGCGGCTTCGCCCACGCGGCGGATGTTTTCCACGCGGTCGGCGTCGGTGAAGCCGAGGTCGCGATTGAGGCCGTGGCGCACATTATCGCCGTCGAGCAGATAAGTATGGCGGCCTTCGGCGAACAGCGCCTTCTCCACGAGATTGGCGATGGTCGATTTGCCGGAGCCGGACAGACCCGTGAACCACAGCACCGCAGGCTTCTGGCCTTTCAGCGTGGCGCGCACGGATTTGTCGATATCGAGCGCCTGCCAATGCACATTCGTCGCGCGGCGCAGACCGAAATCGATCATGCCCGCCGCAACCGTCGCATTCGTGAAACGGTCGATGAGGATGAACCCGCCCGTGTCGCGATTTTCCACATAGGGATCGAACGCGATGGGCTGCGCCAGCGAAAGATTGCCGTAACCCACTTCGTTCAGTGCGAGCGTTTTCGCAG
>DATHQA010000051.1:0-10358 GCA_035483375.1 Rhizomicrobium sp.
CCACCATCGTCCCCAAGTCCGGCAAGTGCGCGTTCGAGTTTTCGATTGTCGGCACCGAGAGCCGCGTCCAGTATATGTTGCAGCCGCGTTTCATTCGTTTGCGTAACAAGAAATGACACCGCTGCAGACAATTGCAAATCACCGCTGCCCGCGCGTTCAAGTATGGTAGAGCGTGCTCGGCCTATAAGTTCGCGCGCTGTCTGATCGTCAAGCACGTCGAATGAAGGCGGCACGCCCGCTTCTAAAGGAAAACGCGCCAGAAGCTGTTGGCAGAAGGAGTGGATGGTTTGAATTTTCAAACCGCCCGGCGTTTCCAATGCAAGCGCGAACAGTCGCCGCGCTTTTCGCAAGGAATCGGTTCCTCGCACGTCAGCGCCGATGGTTTCGATATAAGATGCAAGCTGTTCATCCGGGGCCATCGCCCATTTGCCGAGCTGGTCGAAAAGTCGCCCCGCCATTTCGGCCGCAGCCGCTTTGGTATATGTGAGACAAAGAATGCGCTCCGGCTTGGCGCCCGCAAGCAATAGCCGCGTCACACGATTGGCGAGCGTGTGCGTTTTGCCCGCGCCGGCATTGGCTGAAACCCAGGCCGATTGATAGGGATCGGCTGCTGCGCGTTGCGGATCATGCGTCATTCGTCCGCCTCGCCCCAGCCCGCAAGCGACCATTCACGCACACGCGCGAGATGATCGTAATCGCCCGATTGAGCCACGCGATAAGGCATCACGCGTGGAAAGTAGGGCTGCTTCTCGTCATCGAATTGTACGATGCGTGCGGAAAGAAGCTGGGCTGCTTCTTCGCCGAGTGCTGCTGCATCCGCATCTATAATTTGGACTTCGCCGGGCTTTGTACCGCCGGAGAAATGAATATAGATCAATTCGGAAGGCTTCAGTCCCTTTGCAGCCGCGAATCCATCGCTTGTCAGCATCGCTGCCTCCAATGGAAGCTGTGCCGCGATGATTTGCTTCACCTGCTTGACTGAAGGCGGTTTGCCGGATTTGTAATCGACGATTGCAGCGCGATTGCCAGGCAATTCATCGATACGATCGGCGCGTCCGTGAAGAAGAAAGTCGCCACCCGGCGATTTGAAAATCATCTCGCCTTTTTGCTCGACGTGAGACCGCACGATTTCCAGCCGCCGCGCGCGTTCGACGCCCACAAACCAGCGTGCGGCGCGATGAAAACGTGGCCGCCAAAGTGCGAGAGCCGAGCGCGGTGTGCTTTCTGTCTCGAATACGCTGTCGGCAATGCGCAATAACTGCATTTCGCCGTCGACCGGCGGTCCGTCCGGAAACGCGAGCAGAAATTGCTCGAGAACGCGATGAATAATGGTGCCGCGTTCGAGCGGTCCGATCTCTGCATCCAGCGGATCCAGAAGTTTCAGCCCTAGTATATGCTTTGCATAGATCGCATACGGATCGCGCAACCAGGTTTCGATTTCCGTCACCGATAGTCTGCGCGGACGCGAGGATACTGGCGGCCGCGGCGACGGACGCGCGACGCGCGTGATTGCGGCGGGTTCATCCAACGCTGATGCGATTGCAGGATAATCATATGACGGCGATAACTTTTCTTTGATGTCCAGCCCGCGCGTGAGTTGGATGAGACGTTGAATCCATCGTGACGCAACGGCCGGTGCGCCTTCAGACTTGGAGGCGCGACTGAGGACTACGCGAGGTGCCGCCGCCAGCGTCGCGAAATCATGTGCAGCAAGCCCAATGGCACGCTCAGGTTGCTCAAGGCCAAGCGTGCGGCGCATCGGACGTGAAAGCCATGGATCGGCGACTACATCGGAGGGCCAAACACCTTCGTTGAGACCGCCAAGCACAATGACGTCGAAACTCTGCAGGCGCGCTTCGAGTGGGCCAAGAATTGCCAAGCGAGGATGCTGTCCATAAAGCGGACGCACGGCTTTCTTTTCGGCCAGATCATGAAAGAACGAAGCATAAGAACTACGATCGATTGCTGGAATGTCAATGGATGCGTCAGCCAATGCTTCAAGCAATTCGCGGGCGGCGTTACCTGCTTCGCCACGCCAAAGGATGGACGCACCTGCTTCTGAATCCGTCGTGGCAAAATGTTCTGCGACTTCCACATGCATTTCAACAAGATCGGAGATGAAGTTTATGTTCGATATTTTCTCCATCGGACGCAAAGCGTTGGCAATTTGTGCAAACCAACCGGCAATGTCTCTTTGCGACGAACGCCTGAGTATCTTTGCGATGCCATCCAACCCTTTGTCTGGAGACGGCCCGCGCAATGCAAGATCGAGTTCGCGTACGTGATACCGAAACTGCGAAGGTTCGCTCCCCAAAGCTGCGAATGGATGTTTGAGTAACGCAAGCAGAGGAATAACCCCGAAATCTGCGTCTGCTGCCTCGGCGAGCAGGCATAGAAACGCTCCGACAGGCGTGTGAGCGAGCGGGCGGCCCGCGGAATCGTCAATCGCGATATTCCACCGGCCAAGTTCTGCTGCGACGCGACGCGCAAGATCGCGGTCAGGCGTGACAAGCGCCGCGGTACGCTTCGGAGTTTCGAGTACTTCGCGCAATATGAGAGCAATGGAAGCCGCCTCTTCAGCCGCATGCGCCGCTTCGATAAGTGAGAGGCCTTCGACGCCTGCGGCGATTTCCTCCGTGCCGGATTCCGCCAATGCGCGCCATGCGTCCGTCGTGGGAGCGGGGCGCAATGTTTCACGCAGCAATTTTTCGCGATGCATGTTGGGTGATGTCGCCCCGTTCCAATCGCCCACGTCTTCGCGCTTCACACCCATGCCCACGAGCAACTGTTTCAAGCCGTATTGCGGATGGCCGGGATCAAGATCGTCCCATGCGGCCTCTTCAAGCATGCGATCGAGTCCCGGCAAGATCACAGCGCCTCGCGGCAATCGCGCGATAACGCCGAGCAGTTCGGCCGTGGCTGGAATGCTGCCCGTTGAACCCGCAGCGATCACAGGATCGCGCGGTGGATTTTTCTCGAAGCGCTGCGCCAAAGCACGCAGGGAAGCATTTGTATAGGCGGCAGGATCCTGCGCTCCTTCGGCGGCAAGAAGTTTTGGCCATTGATCGCGCAGTAAATGGAGAAAGGCGCGGACATCTTCCCAATGTTCCGCTAATTGCGCAGGTACAAGCTCGTCGAGTTTTGAAAGATCGGCGTTCTGCCGCTGTACGTCGTCGAGGAACAACGCGAGTGCGCGCGCAAGCGGTAGACTCTGGGCAAAACGTATTTCGCGCCCGCGCTGCACATTCCAACGTACGATGAGTGTGGCAAGCAATACCTGACGGCGGATGGGCGAAATTGCCGGTATAAGATCGAGATCGTCCGCAGACGGATCGAAAAGGAATTCGTCTTCGTCGACATCGCCTAATGGGCGGATCTCCGGCAACAAGGCGGCGCCGCCGAGCATGCGCGCAAATGCGTCCGACAAAGTTCGCACCGCGCGCCGCGTCGGCAGATAGATCGTCGCGCGTGCCAAAGCGAGCGGATCGGCTTGCGGATCGAACTGCTGCACAAATCCGCGCGCTAGCGTGTCCGCGAAGGGCGCGCTGGCAGGGATTGTGAAAACTCTAGCGCTCACGGCATTCGGTCGGCGAGAAAACGCTCTGCGTCCTTCACAGCATCCGGCCGATCGATATGCATCCAGGTGCCGTCAAGGCGTATACCGAAGAGTCGCTCGCGCGCAATGGCGCGGTCCCAAAGCGGATTGATGGAGAACTTGCCCGCTGGCGCGCCGTCAAACAAGCGCGGATGGAGAATTTGTACGCCGATCCATACAAACGGTGCCACGCGTTGCTCCGGCACGCGCGAAAGCTCGCCTTCGGCATCCATCATGAAATCGCCGCGACCTTCATAGCATAGCGCGTTTACTGTTGGAGCCGTAAGCATAAGCGAATCCATCTTTTCCGGATTCCACCGCGCGTTCATGCGATTGAGTGCGCTTCCGGCGCCTTCTACCCAAACCGAATCGGAATTGTGCGTGAAGAAAGGTTCGTTCTTGAACAAAGGGAGTGCTTTGGCGATGCCACCGCCGGAATCCAACAGATTATCGCTTTCATCGGAAATGATGAATTCAGCATCCTTGCGTTTTGCGAGATGCGTGCGCAGCAGTTCTGCATGGTGATGTATGTTGACGACAATTGTCGTGACGCCGGCAGTCACCAATCTGTCTATCGCATGATCAACGAGCGGTCGCCCGCCGACCTCGACAAGCGGCTTTGGCAACTTGTCGGTCAGCGGCCGCATGCGCGTGCCGAGGCCGGCTGCCATTATCATCGCTCGCGTGATCGTCATGCGCCTGCCGTTTCAAGCTGGGGTTTACCGCGTAACTCACGTGGAATGACACGGTCATACCACGTACTCAATCGCGCCAAGGCGGGATGTTGCAGGTCGGCGTTGAGATAATTCCAAACACGCGGCAGATAGTCGAGATAACGCGGCTTGCCATCGCGTTTATGGAGACGCGAAAAAATACCGACGATTTTGGCGTTGCGCTGCGCCGCCATTATGGCCATCGCAGCACGCAGGCGCTTTTCATCGATTGACGTACCAAAGCGGTACATCACTTCAATGTAGTGTTTGACCATAGCCTCGTGCAATTCCGGCGGCACATCGCGGCGGGCATCTTCAAGCAGAGAAACGAGATCGTAAGCAGCGCTGCCCGCAACTGCATCTTGGAAGTCTATGATGCCGACGCGTGACACGCCGTTGCGTTGCGGCAGCCAGATAAGATTTTGCGCGTGATAATCGCGATGAACGAAAACAGCGGAATCGCTCAGCACGGAGGCTAGAGCATCGTGCCACAGCGCACGATGCTCGGTGATTTCATCTGGGGTTGCATGCCGTCCAAGCGCAACGGGAAAAAGCCATTGAGGCAACAAATCGATCTCGGCGAGCAGCGCCGTTTCGTCATAGAGATGTAGTGGTTTTGCGGCATGAAAATTCTGCGGCGTATTGCTGGAATGGAGTTTTGCGAGAACTTCAATGGCGGATTTATAAAGTTCGGCTTCATTGCCATTGCGCGGAATGAAGTCGGCATAGAGATCGCCGTCGAGACTTTCCATCAGGACAAAACCGTCAGCAGGCGCGGCCGCGTAAATCTCAGGCGCACTCAGGCCTTGTGCGCGTAAGAATTCGGCGATGGCGATAAAGCGTCCGCAATCCGCGCCTGCGAGTCGCGCCACAGCATTGTAACCGAGCGCCTGACGCTGTTCCGTGGTCGCATTAGGCGGGCTGGGCGGCGCTTCGGCATTTTGTGGTTGATCCATGAGCATTGCAGCACGGCTGTCCTGAGCGACCCGAAAATAACGCCGTGTCGAGGCATCGCCGGGCAGTGGCGTCACAACGGCATTGCGCCAGTCCGTACCGCGCAGGAATTCGTGCATTGCTTCCGAGCGGTCAGCTGCCATCGCAAACCTCACCGGCGAATAGTATTGACCATTTTGCCGGACCGAAAATATGCGCCTGGCGCACGGTATCTCCCATGATCGAGAGTGCGATATGCAATGTATCGTGCGGCAAGCGTGCTCCTGCACGTTCCGGCCATTCGATGAACACGACACCTTCGTTTAGAGCTTCGTCGAGACCGGTCTCATCGAGCTCGCTTGCAGTCTCGATACGGTAGAGGTCGAAATGATGCACAGGCATTCGCGCGGTTTCATACATTTGCACAAGCGTGAAGCTCGGGCTGGGCACGAGTTCGTCCACCCCCAGCGCCTCTAGGATCGCGCGCGCCAGGGTCGTCTTGCCGGCGCCTAGGTCGCCTTCCAGCGCCACACAGTCGCCCGGCGCAAGCATACGGGCGATGGCCGCACCCAACTCTCCGGTTGCCCTTAGGTCCGCCAAGGGGATGCTTTTGGCAAATCCTTCGATTCTTCTTTGCATGACGCCGTTTTAGCCCGCCAAGCCGCCGTCTTGCCAGCCGATTGCGCTGGCAGGCGCAAACATGATACCGCCCGCGCGAGAGGGGCGGGAAATGCCGGAACGCATTGTCATTGTGGGCGCGGGTCAGGCCGGTGCGCAGGCCGTGGCGAGCCTGCGTGGCGAGGGTTTCACGGGCATGCTGACGATGATCGGCGACGAGCCGTTTCTGCCCTACCAACGGCCGCCTTTGTCCAAGGCATATCTCATGGGTACTCTGGAACGCGAGCGGCTGTTCCTGAAGCCTGAGGCTTTCTACGCCGATGCGCAATGCGAATTGCTGCTGGGTGTTTCGGCGACGGCGATAGATCGCGGCGCGAAAACCGCGGCGCTGTCCGACGGGCACGAAATTCCCTACGATCAATTGCTGCTCGCGACCGGTACGCGCGTGCGGCCGATTCCCGTGCCGCATGCGCATCTGAACGGCATCTATTATCTGCGAGGTATCGCGGACGTGGACGCGTTACGCGCCGCGTTTCAGCCGGGCAAACGGCTCGCGATTGTTGGTGGCGGCTATATTGGATTGGAAGTGGCGGCGGTTGCAGCGAAGGCTGGGCTCGAAGTGCGCGTGTTCGAAGCTTTGGACCGGCTCATGCCGCGCGCGGTGACGCCAGTACTTTCGGATTTTTATGCGAAGGTGCATGCGGCTGCGGGTGTCGAACTGCATTTCCGAACTGTCGTCGAAGGCTTCGAAGGCTCCGGCCATCTTGAATCTGTGAAAGCTGGCGGCAAAAGTTATACGGCTGATCTCGCGCTTGTCGGCATTGGTGTTGTGCCGAATGCGGAGATCGCGGCGGAAGCGGGGCTCGTCGTCGACGATGGTATCGTTGTTGATGAATACGCGCGCACGAATGATCCCGCGATTTTCGCGGCAGGCGATTGCACGCGTCATCCCGGCCGCGACGGCACGTCGATCAGGCTCGAATGTGTGCAAAATGCAATCGATCAGGCAAAGCATGTGGCGCTCGCGATGACGGGCAGGCCCACGCCGTATCGCGAAGTGCCGTGGTTCTGGTCCGATCAATACGATCTCAAATTGCAGATCGCGGGCATTGCGCGGGCGGGTGATGAGATCGTGCTGCGCGGCGATCCGGCAGCGCGCAAATTTGCGACATTCCATCTGCGCGATGGTGCAGTGGTCGCCGTCGAAGCCGTCAATGCCGCGCCGGAATATCTTGTCGGGCGCAAATTGATTGCCGAAGGCAAGCATGTCGCGCCGGAAAGACTTGCGGACACAGCGATTCCCATGAAGAACATTGCGTAGTCGAGGAGCATCCATGCCGAAGATCAAATATATCGAGCAGAACGGAACCGTACGCGAAGTGGATGTGCCCGAAGGTTGGTCCGTCATGGAAGGTGCGGTGAAGAACCTCGTGCCGGGCATCGATGCAGATTGCGGTGGCGCATGTGCTTGCGCGACATGCCATGTTTATGTCGACGGCGCGTGGCTTTCGAAGCTGCCGCCCAAGAGCGATATGGAAGAAACAATGCTCGATTTCGCGCAGGATGTGGAATCGAACAGCCGCTTGTCATGTCAGATCAAGGTAACGCCCGAGCTTGACGGCCTTACCGTTACCACCCCAAAAACGCAGCATTAAAGCTTCTTTTATTGGTCGCGCAATCTGACGCAACCGGTTCCCACTTCGCGGGATTGCGCTCCAGCTATTCCGCCGCGCGTGTCGGTTCACTCGCTATAGCGCGCGATCCGTCGCCGCCATGTTGCAGACGGCGCGGCAAATGACACCGTACCAACGTGCCTTTATCAGGCTGGCTGTCGATTTCGACCCAGCCGTCATGCAATTCGACGAAGCGGTTGACGAGCGCAAGGCCTAGGCCGGCGCCCGCGCGTTGACCTGCGCGGCTCTTGGCCGCGAAGCGTTCAAACACATTGGCTTTCACTTCCGGCGCGATACCGGGACCGGTGTCGGCAACCGCGATCTGCACATCGTCGGCCATGATCGTGCCCGCAAGCGTGATCGTACCGCCGCGTGGTGTGTATTTGAGTGCGTTGGAGAGCAGGTTGAACACGATTTGCCGGATGCGCCGACCATCGGCGAGGAATTGCCCGGCATTTTCATCGCAATCGAGTTCAAGCGTGAGGCCGACTTTCGCGGCCCATTCACGCGCGTGAAATGCAACATCTGATAGCAACGCATAAAGGTCGATGCGTTCGAGTTCGAGCAGCAACGCACCGGATTCGATAAGCGCGAGATCGAGAATGTCGTTCACGAGACTGCGTAGCGTGTTCGAACCCGTAACGATAGCTTGCATATATTCGGTTTGCTGCGCGTTGAGTGCGCCGGGTACGCCGCTTGCAAGATGCTCCGCGAAACCAAGGATCGTGTTGAGCGGTGTGCGCAGCTCGTAGGACACGTGCTTGATGAAATCGGATTTGAGACGATCCGCAGCTTCGAGCGCTTCGTTGCGGTCGCGCAGCGCGGTTTCAATACGCGCGCGGTCGGTGACGTCGGCAAAGGTTACAAGCGTCGCGCCATCGGGCAGCGGCGAAAGTGCTAGCGAAAGGATCGTGTGATCGTTGCGCTCGATCTCGCCCCATTCGCGGCGGCGTTCGGAGCCGGAAACGACACCCACCATGAGGCGTTCCCACACTGACTGTTCGCCGAATTTCTCAACACAAGCCGTCGCGATATTGCGGATATGCGGCTCGCCATAGAGATCGCGTTCGCTCAGTTCCCAGATGCGCGCGAAAGCGGCGTTGTAGAGTTTCAATCGTCCATCCGGCCCGAACACTGCGACGCCTTCTTTGAGCGTGTCGAGCGTCGCAGACTGCACCTTGATGAGCGTGTTGTAGGAGCTTTCAAGCGCGATGCGCTCTGTCACGTCTTCATAAAGGAATGTGAGACCGCCGAATGGATGCGGCTGTGCCATGGCGCGCAATGTCTTGCCGCCAGGCAGGTGCCACAGTTCCTCAGTTGGAAATTCCGGCGGCCGTTCGAACAGTGCGAGGCGCTCGCGTTTCCATGCCTGATAGTCGCGCTGTTCTGCGAGCTTCCGCTCCTCGCGCAGCCGATCAAGGATTTCGCCATGTGTGGGATGTGTATCGAGCCACGTCTCCGACAATTCCCATAGCCGCGCATACGCATGATTGTAGAAAGTCAGATGCTGATCGCGTCCGTAGATGGCGACAGCGGTGGCGAGCTTGTCGAGCGTATCGGCATGCGCATCGATATGCTGTTGCAATCGCGCTTCGGCGGAGGCGAGATCCGTAACATCGATGGCCGTGCCCGCAATCACGCCGCCATCGAGCGGCACATGTGTGAACTCGAGCGAACGGCGGTGTCCGCCGACGACGGCAAAGCGTTTTGTTTCCGTCGCCAATTGCGCGCTGCGTGCAGCAGCGGCGAGATCGCGCTCGGTTTTATCAAGCGCGGATTGATGCAGTCGTGCGCCTTCGACATCGTTCTCGCCCGTTGCAGTCAAGAACGCGCGATTGGCCCAGGACAGCGAAAGCGTTTTGTCGCGCAGCCAAACCGGAATCGGCAGCGCATCGAGCACAGAGCGATAATCGAATGTCTGTGCGACTTCCGCGCGTTCCTCTTCAAGCCACACAGCAGCCATGCCGCCGACGGCGCGGCCGCGTGCGGAAATTTTTCGACCGTCTTTCTCGCGTGCAACCAACGTGAATGCAGTGCCTGCAGAACTTAGATCGTCGAGCGCTTGCGAAAGTGCAGTCGCATCCGGTCCCGCCAAACAGGAATCAAGCAGCAATTCGCCGCCGCGATATGAAAACGGTCCTGTGCCATCGCGGCCCCATACGATAAGCGCTTGCGAGCCTGCGCTGATGAGTGCGTCGCGTTCGCCGATCGCCGTGCGTGCTTTCGCACTCGCGTTTTTAAGCGCGCGGCGCAAACGTCCTGCTGCACCTTGCTCGGCGATAGCCCAAAGGCACGCGGCGAATGCCAACGCAATCGCGCCTGCGGTGATCGCTGTCGAGAGGATCGTAACATCGGCCATGGGCTGTGCGTGGGCTGGAAGAGGGGCTAGCGCAAACGCCGCCGCCACCCATTTCACTCCCGACCGTCTCGCCCCCGACACGATACCGAATCCGGCCCTACGCCCCGGAAAGGGATCCATTCCGGCTTCCCCCGATTCCCGCCGAAACCCGGCGAATCACTTTGGAATCAACATGATAGGCGCGTTAACCATGTGCGCAAGAGAATGTGGTTAAAAATTAGTAAACGTCGAAATCCAGTGGTTCGCACTAGCGGTTGAGGGACTCTAAATCGCGAGTCAAATCAGGGAATTAATCGTTCCGGGTACGGAGGTTCGGAACGTACAAAAATTTTCCTTCATCATGTCCTGCGATGGTCCAGAACGGCCGGATTGATGACGTTGATCGGGCTGCCTGTGCAAAAGGCGACGATTTGGTCGAAGATGTCGGCGAATTGGAGTTCGTATTCATCACGCGTGACGTAGCCGAT
>DATHQA010000052.1:0-3950 GCA_035483375.1 Rhizomicrobium sp.
GGCCCTTCGCGGGCGGGATCGCGCGCCGCGGAGATATCGAGCGCGAACATTGCGCGTTCGCCCTCCAGTCCTAAGAAGATGCAGGGCGCATCCGGCGCGGCCAAGGCTTCCGCCAATCCGGGCCGCAACAGCCCCAATTCCAGAGGCGTGGATGCGGTTTCCGGCCCCAGCAGAAACGGTTGCAGCCGCCACATGGGCAGGACGAGCGAGGCCGCATCCATCATGCACGCGCGCAGGAACTCTGCGTCGGATCGCCTCGCACTCGCCCGATCAAGCGGATTACCGGTGAAAGGGATCATGGCTGCCTCCCGCTCTATGCTTGCCACGGCAGGCCCCCACCTTGCTATAGTGGGTGTGGGAGGTTGGCGCGGACGCAGCAATCGCCAACCCGGTCAGGTCCGGAAGGAAGCAGCCGTAACGAATCCGCTTCGGGTCGTGCCAGCCTCTCACTCCATACCAAGGTCAGAGATGGACGAGACGCAGGAACCATCCTTTGGGCTCGATGCGCCCGCACCCCCGCGCGAGGCCTATCGCGTGCTCGCGCGCAAATACCGGCCGTCCGATTTTACGGGGCTCATCGGGCAGGAGGCGCTTGTGCGCACGCTGTCCAATGCGTTCGCGCTGGGGCGCATTGCGCATGCCTTCATGCTCACGGGCGTGCGCGGCGTGGGCAAGACGACGACGGCGCGCATCATCGCGCGCGCGCTCAATTGCATCGGGCCGGACGGCAAGCGGACCGCGCCCACCATTCATCCTTGCGGCGTGTGCGAGCCTTGCGTGGCGATTGCCGAAAGCAGGCATGTCGATGTGCAGGAGATGGATGCGGCGAGCCGCACGGGCATCGACGATATCCGCGAGATCATCGAAGGCGTGCGGTATGCGCCCGCATCGGCGCGCTACAAGGTCTATATCATCGACGAAGTGCACATGCTGTCGAAGCAGGCGTTCAACGGCCTGCTGAAGACGCTGGAGGAGCCGCCTCCGCATGTGAAATTTATCTTCGCCACGACAGAACTGCGCAAGGTGCCCGTGACGGTGCTGTCGCGCTGCCAGCGTTTCGACCTGCGCCGCATCGAAACGCCGGAGCTTGTCGCGCATCTGGAGAGCATTGCGCAGAAGGAAAGTGTCGCCATCGAAACGCCTGCGCTGGCGCTCATCGCGCGCGCGGCGGAAGGTTCGGTGCGCGATGCGCTGTCGCTGCTCGATCAGGCGATTGCGCATGAGGAGCAGGGCGCGATCACGGCGGAAAGCGTGCGCGCGATGCTGGGGCTGGCGGATCGCGGGCGCATCCTCGATCTGTTCGAGAAAGTGCTGGGCGGCAGGATTGCCGACGCGCTCGCGGATTTGCGCGAATTGTACGACCGCGGCGCCGATCCGCTCGCCGTGATTCAGGATTTGCTGGAGACGACGCATTTCCTCACGCGCGTGAAAGTCGCTCCCGGCGCGGAAGGGTTCTTTGATGGCGGAAGTGCGGAAGCCGCGCGCGCCGCCGACATGGCGGCAAAGCTCGGTGTCCCTGCGCTCACACGCGCCTGGCAGATGCTGCTCAAAGGCCTGTTCGAGGTACGTGATGCCACGCGCCCCATCGCGGCCGCCGAAATGGCGCTGATCCGTCTGTCCTACGCCGCCGATCTTCCGCCTACGGACAAATTGGTGCGCGACGTATTGAACAGCGAAACGCGAACGTCCGCCTCCCCCGCCGGAGGAGAGAGCAAGGGCGAAGGCGCGCGCCCGCGCGCTTCTTCAAGCACGCACGCGCCAACCGCATCGGCCGCTGCTGCGCCTGCGCCGGTGATGCAGGATACGCCCGCACCGCTCATCCGTTCGCTCGAAGACCTTGCTGCGCTCGCCCAAGCCAACAATGCGCCCGTACTGAAAGTACAGATCGAAAATAATATTCGTCTCATACGTCTCGAACCCGGCTTCATCGAATTTTCACCTACGCCGGGTGCGAACCGCAGCCTCGCGGGCGATCTCGGACAGAGGCTCAAGGATTGGACGGGCACGCGCTGGGTCGTGACGGTCGCGCGCGAAGGCGGCGCGCCCACGCTTGCCGAAGCCAAGCGCACCGCGAAAGCAGCCCAGCTCGAAGCGATAGCGCAGGAACCGCTTGTGCGCGCGGTGCTCGATCGGTTTCCCGGCGCGGAAATCACAAAGGTCTTCGATCCTGCCGCGGAAGAAGCGCAAGCCGCTGCCGATGCATCGCCGGAAACATCAGAAGAAACATGAAACACATCCTCACTTGTCATCCCCGGCTGAGCAACGCGCAGCGTTGCGAAGGGAAGGGGACCCAGGTGTTCATGCATCGTCAGGTATTGAATAGCTGGGTCCCCTTGACCTCGCGCGAACATGTTCGCGCTCGCCGGGGATGACAGGGAGTTTGTGATGTCGTCGCAAGCCGGTTCCGAGATCGAACGTCTCGTGCAATTGTTGGCCAAGCTGCCCGGCCTGGGCCCGCGTTCGGCGCGGCGTGCGGCGCTCGCGTTGCTCAAGAAACGCGAAGCCCTGCTCGAACCGCTTGCGCTTGCGTTGCGCGATGCGGCGGCCGCGATTCGCGTGTGCGAAACCTGCGGCAATCTCGATACGGTTTCGCCTTGCGCGCTGTGCCGCGATCCGAAGCGCGATGCGACGCTTCTGTGCGTCGTGGAAGATGTCGCCGATCTATGGGCGCTTGAGCGTGCGAGCGTGTTCCGCGGTCGCTATCATGTGCTCGGTGGCGCGTTGTCCGCGCTCGATGGCGTGACGCCGGAACGTTTGAGCGTCGCTCCGCTTCTCGAACGCGCGCGTTATGTAAGCGAAGTGGTGCTCGCGATGAACGCGACGGTGGAGGGCCAGACGACCGCGCACTACCTGATGGATGCGCTGGCTTCGTGCGGCGTGAAAGTCACGCGATTGGCCCACGGCGTGCCGGTGGGCGGCGAACTCGATTACCTCGACGAAGGCACGCTCAGCGCGGCCTTCCGGGCGAGGAGGCCGTTGTAACCTCCACTGTCATGGCCCGCACTCCGGCGGGCCATGACAGTGGCGGTTGGAACTCAAAAAATCTGCAAAGCGCACATAACAAATACAATCGTTTAACCCCCACCAGCGACTCGCTGCCTGTAAATTTCCCGCGCCCGTCGCTTGAACCGCAACGCTGCTCCACCCATATCCGCTAAATCCGAGAAAAAGCGAGCGCAGCTCAGCCGCCGTCAGGCAGCGCCGGCGTCGCACTTGAATCCGACAATTCCACCTTGCCGATCGCGTCCGCGCGCTTGACGATCTTTTCCGTGGAGACGCCTATGTTCTTCAAATCCCCTTCCGTTTGCGCGAAATGGCTTTGCAATTTGCCGACGCGTTCACCGAGCAAGCGTACATCGTTGAGCAGAAGTCCCACTTCCTTCTGGATGAGGCCCGTCTGTTCGCGCATGCGCGCGTCCTTCATCACGGTCTGCATCGTGTTGATCGCGAGCATGAGGATATTCGGCGACACGACGATCACTTGGACGCGATGCGCCTTTTGAATCACATCGGAGAACACATCATGCAGATCGGCATAAATGGATTCCGACGGCACGAACATGATGGCGGGCGTCTGCGTTTCGCCGGGAATGAGATATTTCTGCGCGATATCGCTCACATGCTTCAGCACATCGCTGCGCACACGCGCGATGGCCGCTTTCTTCTCGTCATCAGCAACCGCGCCGCGCAATTGCGTGAAACATTCGAGCGGGAATTTGGAATCAATCACGATGAGCGCCGCAGCGCCCGGCAGGCGGATCACGCAATCCGGCCGGTTGCGGTTGGAAAGCGTGAACTGGAAATCATAAAGCGTGGGCGGAAGACCGTCGCGCACGATGTCTTCCATCTGCGCCTGGCCGAACGCGCCGCGCGATTGCTTGTTGGACAACACCTCCTGAAGGCCCACGACATGACCCGACAATGCCGTGATGTTCTTCTGCGCCTCATCG
>DATHQA010000053.1:0-4458 GCA_035483375.1 Rhizomicrobium sp.
GAGGCGACGGAAGCCGATCTTGCGGCGACGATCTTCCCGCATCCTACATTGTCCGAAATGCTGCACGAAGCCGTTCTCGACGCGGACAAGCGCGCGCTGCACATCTAATCGAGCAGGCGATTCAAATCCGCAGTCAGTCCCGCGATATCATCCGTGTTCATCGTCACGAGGCGCGCGCGTCCATTGCGGTCGAAGAAGAACACCGCACTCGAATGCATAACGGTATAGGGATTGGTCGCCACGCTATAAGCCACGCGATAGCGCCGCGCGAGTGCAGCAAGCGCATCCGGCGTACCGCGCAGACCATCGATCTCCGGCGCGAACGCATTCGCGTAAGCCTTGAGGATCGGCAGCGTGTCGCGGTTCGGATCGACGGTAACAAAAAGGACAGAAACATCCTTCGCGCGTGCGCCCAGCCGCCGCAGCACATCGGTCAGATCGGCAAGTGTCGCGGGACACACATCCGGACAATGCGTATAGCCGAAATAGAGAAGCACGATGTGTCCGTGATAATTGCGCGCGGTGACGGCCTCGCCATCGCTCGCGCGCGACATCGCGAATTCAAGCCTAGGCATTGCGCCAGTAATATCCGTCGCATGCCAGGCCTCATTTCGTCCGCATGCGGACAATAGAGCGGCCAACGCGAACGCGACGAGTTTTCGGATCATGCGTGTGGGATAGCATGGCGGCGGCGCATACGCGACATCAGCGCTGTGACCAATCGCCTCCGGCCTGCGGACAAAGACGCCTGTGTCTTCTATAAAGCGGGTCAAATTCACGCGAGGATGAATGACGATTGCGGCATCACCGCTGGAAACGCGTCATGGCGGACAATGGCTCGCCTTCGGCGCGGTGCTGGCCGTGGGATGCATGCTTTATGCGATTTGCCGCTATTACCCCGCGCATCTGCCCGCATGGATGCCATGGGAATTTTCGTGGCCGGTTTATCTCGCGACCGTTTTGACGCTGGGTTGGTTCGCGCAAGGGCTCATGCGGTTGCCGCGCGCGGAACATCCGCCGGTATGGCGCAGCGTATGTTTCATCGTCGGCATCGTTTCGATCTATGCGATGCTGCAAACACGTGTGGATTATTACGCGCAACATCTGTTCTTCGTGCATCGCGCACAGCATTTCATGCTGCATCATCTGAGCGCATTTCTCGTCGCGCTTGGCTGTTCGGGCCCCGTGCTGTGGGCGGGCATGCCGGATTTCCTGAAGCCCGCGATCGCATCGAGGCCGGTGCAGCGGACATTCGATTTCATCCAGCATCCCATCGTGGCGCCCATCCTGTTCGTCGGCATGATCTATCTATGGCTGATCCCGTTGCTGCATACGCGTGTGATGCTCGATATCAATCTGTACAATCTGATGAACTGGTCGATGGCGCTGGATGGCATATGCTTCTGGTGTCTCATCCTCGATCCGCGGCCAAAGCCGCCCGCGCGCATCCCGAGTGGTTTGCGCGCGCTTCTTATCATCGCGGTTGAGCCGTTGCAGATGGTGCTCGGCGCGATTCTTTCGCTGTCGAGCACCGACTATTATCCCGTCTACACGATCTGCGGGCGCGTGCTCGATATCCCCGCGATCAGCGATCAGCATTATGGCGGGCTTATCATATGGCTGCCCGGTACGTTCCTAAGCTTCGCCGCCATCATCACCGTGCTCGTCAATATGCGTCTCAATGAGGAGAAGGCCGAACATGCGCTTGCGAATCCCTGAACTGGCGGCGGTCGCGCTCTTCGTATCCGCAGGCGCGGACGCCGCAACCGTGACGGATGCGTGGTTCCGCGCTTTGCCTGCGGGTCTCCCGTCCGGTGGTTATTTCACGCTTACCAATTCCGGTGCTCAGACGATTTCGCTCACGGCTGCGGATTCGCCCGCTTGCGGTATGCTCATGCTGCACAAAAGTTCGGCGGACAGCGGTATGAGTATGATGTCGGACGTTGCGAAGATCGATGTGCCTGCGGGGGGCGCGGTGAAATTCGCGCCGGGCGGCTATCATCTCATGTGCATGGACCCAACGCCGCAAATGAAGCCGGGTGCGAAAGTGCCGGTGACGCTGTTCTTCGCCGACAAATCGAAGCTGCAGATTTCCTTCACAGTGAGAAATGCCAGCGGAAGGTAACATATATTTCATGTGCTGAGTATTTCCGTTTGTTGACCGAAATATCTCGTCCATGTAAGGTTTCTCCATCGGATTGTTGGGAGCGCGTTACCCTGTGGTGCGCAAATCCGATGCGTTTTCCATCTGCGTTCAACTTATTCACATTCTCACCGCGCATGCGGGCGATGAACGGAGGAGCATATGCAAGAATCGCGTTTCAAATATATTGCCGTGGCGAGTCTGCTCGCGGCCGGTACGATGTTCGCCGGTACTGCATGGGGAGGCTCTCATAGCGGTCTCGGCACGACGGGATACGTCGGCTACAGGCCGGAAAATGCCCAGCCGGAGGCGGCTGTGCCGGTCAAGCCGTTCGCCAGCTTTCACAGCGCCAGTTTTGCGTCGGGTGGCGTAGCACTGCGCAATCGCGCCGAGGGCGTCATCCAAATCAGCGGAGCAACGACGCCGATCCAGAAGGCTTATCTTTATTTTGCCTATTTGTATCAAGGAACCCCACCGACTTCCGTTCCGATCACGCTCACCAGGCTTTCTCCCACCCCTTCGGCTACGAAGGTTCTCAACGCCAACCGTGTAGCGGAAGCAGCAGATCCTTGCTGGGGAAGCAGCGGCACTGCGGTATATCGTGCGACCGTGCCAACGACCGTCGCATCCGGGAACGGCGAATATCTCGTGCAGCCTGATGCATCTGTCGTCGGATTGAACAATGGCGAAGATCCGTTCGACGGCAATGTAGTATTTCCCATGGACGAAGGCGCTTCGTTGGTCTTGATCGACACCGGGGAATTCAATGTCGATCTTTTCAACCATGTTCATGAATTCAAGACGACACCATATGCCTATACATTGCAGCTCTCGAGCACGGCGGGATCGTCCATTACGTTCGGAAGCATCGGTGCCGATGGCCAAACGGGGTCGAATGATAGCCTCGGTTCGCAAGCGAGCGGCGACACGGTGTCGGTCAACGGGACTGCAATCTCAGGCATTGGCAGCACGCTAAATCCCGATAGCGATTGGGATGGAAGTGCCGGCTGGCCACTGCCGCAACTCTGGGATAATGTGGCCCACCATATCACCATTCAATCTGGTGCCAGCACGCTTGCCGTGAAGATCACGCCGCGGCCGGATGTGAATAAGAACACGGATTGCCTTGTTACCATCGCGAATATCGTTTCGCATTCCTAGTCGCGAATAAGGCTATCGTCATATCGGCCGGAGGCAACTCCGGCCGATTTTTTATGGTCGTGCAGCCTGACGCGGACCGCTTCACACTTCGCGGGGCCGCGCTCAGTACCCGATCACTTCGCCGTCTTTGCGCATTTCGGATGCGCCCCAATAGACGCGGTTTTTTGCATCCCACTGGATCGCCTGATAGCCGCCGAAATTGCCTGAACCGCCTGTGATCTTGTAGCCGCGCTTTTCGAGTTCTGCTTTCACGGCAGGATCGAAACCGGATTCCATTTCCACCGTGCCGATGCCGGTCGAAGGCTCGCCCGTCGGTTCGCTACCGCCATAATGCCGCCAGCGCGCGGCGTCGCCCGCTTCCTGCACGTTCATGCCGAAATCGATGATGTCGGTCAGCACCTGCACATGGCCTTGCGGCTGCATATCGCCGCCCATGAGGCCGAACGCCATGAAGGGCTGGCCGTCCTTCATCACGAAGCCGGGAATGATGGTCTGGAACGGCCGCTTGCTGGGCGCATAGACATTCGCCGCATTCGCATCGAGCGAATAAAGCTCGCCGCGGTCTTGAAACATGAAACCCAGATGATCGGGCACGAGGCCGGAGCCCATGCCGCGATAGTTTGATTGTATGAGAGATACCATCATGCCGTCGCCGTCGGCGGTGGTGAGATAGATCGTGTCGCCGTCATGCAGGCGCGGATCGCCCGGCCCGAAATTAGGATTGGCGTGCGCGAGATCGATCAGTTTGCGCCGCTCATCGGCATAGGCCTCGGAGAGCAAACCCTTTATGGGAATCTTCGCAAAGGCCGGATCGGCGTACCATTTGGCGAGGTCTTCATAGGCAAGCCGCTTGGCTTCAATCATCGCGGTGAGCGCATCGGCCGAGCCCGCGCCCATTTTCTTGAGATCATAACCGCCGAGGATTTGCAGCATTTGCAATACAGCCGCGCCCTGACCGTTGGGCGGCAATTCGTACACATCATAGCCGCGATAATTCACGCTGAGCGGCGTCACCCATTCGCCGTGATGCGCCGCGAAATCGGCGTAGCGCAGATCGCCGCCGATGCGCTTGAAATAGGCGTCGATGGTGTGCGCGATTTCGCCTTTGTAATAGACATCGCGACCGCCTTTGGCGAGAAGCGTCAGTGTGTGTG
>DATHQA010000054.1:0-2501 GCA_035483375.1 Rhizomicrobium sp.
TTGCTTGAGGCGATTTCGAAAGCGTCGCTGGAACTGGCTTTTTCCTGAAACTGCTTTGCGCTTGGGGTGCCTACACCCATTACTTCGGTCGCCGATGCCAGTCCCGCGCTCAATAGGACTGCGGTTGCCGCTGCGGTAACAAATGAAAATCTCGTCACAGTATTCCTCCCGCTGTTTTGATCCTTAACGGCAGCGTCATGCGAAAGTTCCACACCCACCGCACGTCAAAGGGAACAAAACGTCGTATGAATTGTTGGAATGAAATTGAGGTTCCCATGGCCGCCCGCAAGAAAAAGCCCGCCAGGACGAAACACAAAAGCGAGCCGCACCGGTTGCGCCGCGAGGGCCGCCGTCCGGCCTGGCAAGGGCATTTGCGCCTTTCGCTCGTGAGTTGCCCTGTTGCGCTCGTCAACGCGACGACCCGCGCGAACGATATTTCGTTTCATCTGCTCAATCCCGAAACCAACAATCGCATCCGCATGATCCCGACCGATCCGGACACCGGGCCCGTCGAGCGCGCCGATCTCGTCAAGGGATATGAAGTCTCGAAAGATGAGTATGTCGTCGTTACCGATGAGGAACTGGACGAGGTCAAGCTTGAATCCACACGCACGCTGGAGATCGAACGGTTCGTCGATGCGTCGTCGATCGACCGATTGTTCTGGAACGATCCTTATTTCCTCGTGCCGGACGGCGACGAAGGCATCGAAGCCTATACGGTCATTCGCGACGCGATGGCGGATGCGGATCGCATCGCGCTCGGCCGTGTCGTCATGCATACGCGCGAGCGGCTCATGGCGATGGAACCGCGCGGCAAGGGCATTATCGCTTATACGCTGCGCATGTATGATGAGGTCGTCGATCCCACGCACGCCTTCCGCGACATCCCTGCAGCAAAGCCCGACAAGCGCATGATCGAAATCGCGCAGAAGATCATCGAGCAGCAGGAAGGGCCGTTCGAGCCGGAGGGGTTCAAGGATCGCTACGAAGCGGCTCTGCACGAACTGATCAAGCGGAAAGAGAAGGGCGAAAAACTCGTCACCGCGCCCGAGCCGGAAGACACGAATGTGATTGATCTTATGGAAGCGTTACAGCGCAGTCTCAAAGGAAAGGGGCGCGCCACATCCGCGCGCGCCGCCAAACCGAAACGTAAAGCCTCGCGCTAGCGCCTTTTTTTCAGAAGCTTCGCGATGGCATCGCGCAGAGGGCGTGCGGCGCCGTCATAGTCTTTCCAGGCTTTGCTTTTGGCGAGAAGCTGTTGCGCGGTTCTGATCGTGAACCGTTTGGGATCAAGTCCCGTCTTTACCTGGCTCCATAACAGCGGCATCGAAACCGGCGCGCCGTCTCGTGCGCGCGGCGAAAGCGGTGCCACGGCCGTCGCCATGCGATCATTGCGCAAATAATCGAGGAAGATGCGGCCGCCGCGCTTCTTCTTCGCCATATTGAGGACGTACAGATCAGGATTGTCCGCTTCCATGCGCGTGCAAATCTCGCGCGCGAAATTTTTCGCATCGGCCCAGCCGAGTCTGTCCTTCTTCGCCACGGTAAGCGGGGTGACAACGTGCAGCCCTTTTCCGCCTGTCGTTTTGCAGAAAGCGATAAGACCCAGAGCTTCCAATCGCCCGCGAATTTCCTTCGCGCCTTCGACGACATGCGCAAACGGAACATCCGGCGCGGGATCGAAATCGAAGACGAGACGTCCGGGCACATCGGGCTGATCCGGCTCGCAATTCCACGGATGCAATTCGAGGCCCGCGATTTGCTCTGCCGCGATCAACCCTTCCACGCGATCAATCTGCAGATAGGGCTGACGATCGCCGGACACTTTGACAAGTTCGATAAGGTTCGATGTGCCCTGCATCGCATGGCGCTGGAAGAAATGTTCGCCATGAATGCCATCCGGCGCGCGGACGATGGAACAAGGCCGACCCTTGATGTGATCGATCATCCACGGCCCGACTTTTTCGAAATACTGCGCGAGATCGAGCTTTGTGATCGGTTCGCCCGCGCCATCATCGGGCCACATGGCTTTGTCGGCATGGGATATGGGTACTCCCATAACGACATTGTTAGATTTCGAGACAGCGCCGCGCGTTTCGGCGGGTTTCACAAGCGGCGTCTTTTTCGGCGAAGCAGGTTTTTCCGCTTCCACATCCTTTGCGGGCTTGTCGCCGCGCAAGCCTTTGAATGCCGCCTGCCGCACCATGCCGTCCTCCGTCCAGCCCGCGAATTCGATTTCCGCGACAAGCTCCGGTTTGACCCAATGCACATTGCCTGCGCCGCGCGGCGCGTTCAATCCGCCGAATGGGTTTTTGTTCGATGCGAGCGCTTCCAGACGTTTCGTCAGCGGCCCGACCTTCGCCTGGCTGTAGCCCGTGCCGACACGACCCGTATAAACAAGATGATTGCCGCGATGCACGCCTACAAGCAGCGAACGAAAGCGCCCTGCTGTGTCCGACCAACCGCCAATGACAACCTCCTGCCCCGCGCGGCACTTGGCC
>DATHQA010000055.1:0-5139 GCA_035483375.1 Rhizomicrobium sp.
CTGGCAGCCCTTTCCGGCGCGCTTTCGTTCGACACGGCGAAACCCTCCTTCATCCGCAAGGCCATCGAAGCACGCATGGATGAAACGTTGTTCGCGCTGTCTTACGATTATGTCGGCGATCTCGCAGAGACTGTTGCGCTGGTCTGGCCCGCGAAACCGGGCGCAAACCGCGAGCCCGATCTTTCCGAAGTCGTGGATGCGTTGCGTGATGCAAGCCGCGCGCAGGTCCAAAAGCTTATCGAAAGCTGGCTCGACGCGCTCGATGCCGACGGCCGCTGGGCGTTGCTGAAATTGCTCACAGGCGGCTTGCGCGTCGGCGTTTCCGCGAGGTTGGCCAAGCAGGCACTCGCCAATATGGGAAATGTCGAAATCAGCGAGATCGAGGAGGTGTGGCACAGCCAGCATCCGCCTTATGAAGATTTGTTCGCCTGGCTTGAAAAACGCAGCGATAAGCCCACCGCTGCGGCGCCGGGACGTTTCCGCCCCGTGATGCTCGCACAAGCCATCGAGGAACCGGATTTCACGAAACTCGATCCGAAAGATTACGCTGCCGAATGGAAATGGGACGGTATCCGCGTGCAGGCCGCGAGCGAACGGGGGGTTCGCAAACTCTATAGCCGCACGGGCGACGATATCGGCAAATCCTTTCCCGACATCCTCGACTTCCTCACCTTCGAAGGCGTCATCGATGGCGAATTGCTTGTGATGCGCAACGGCGCCGTCGCGAGCTTCGGCGATCTGCAGCAACGCCTCAACCGCAAAACCGCCGATCGCAAATTGCTTGAGCAATATCCCGCCGCGATCCGCGCCTATGATCTTCTGCTCGACGGCGAAGAAGATTTGCGCACTCTGCCTTTCGCCGAGCGCCGCAAGCGGCTCGAACATCTCGTCGCGCGCACGCAATCGCCGCGCATCGATCTTTCGCCGCTGCAGACTTTCGACACATGGGACAAACTCGCAAGCTTGCGCGCGCGTCCACCGGAAGGCGATGCGCGTATCTCCGAAGGCCTTATGCTGAAGCGCTGGGATTCGATCTATGCAGCAGGCCGCCCGAAAGGGCCATGGTTCAAATGGAAACGCGACCCGCATCTCATCGACGCGGTGCTCATGTATGCACAGCGCGGCCATGGCAAACGCTCGGGCTTTTATTCCGATTATACATTCGGCGTGTGGCGCGAGGATGCCAATGGCGACCGCGCGCTCACGCCCGTGGGCAAAGCCTATTTCGGTTTCTCAGATGAGGAGCTGAAGGAACTCGACAAATTCGTGCGCAACAACACAATCGAACGGTTTGGGCCTGTGCGTTCCGTGCGCGCGGACAAGGATTTCGGCCTTGTGCTTGAAGTCGCATTCGAGGGCCTGCAACGCTCCACGCGTCACAAATCCGGCATCGCAATGCGCTTTCCGCGCATCAGCCGCGTGCGCTGGGACAAGCCTGCACGCGAGGCCGACGAACTCTCAACACTGGAGCGCATGTTAGAAAAATAGGCGGCGGATTTCTCCGCCGCCTCGAGGTGGGGACTGAATCTTCGAATGTCGCGCAGCCTGACGTGAACCGCTTCGCACTTCACGGGGCTGCGCTCCAGATCACCAGTTCTTCGTGATGCGCAAACCGAACAGACGCGGATCGGTGACGAACACATTCGTCGTAAGCCCGCTGTCATCCGAGTTGAGGAACGCGCCCGTGATCGCGGTCGTATTGAACACGTTCTTCATATAGGCCATCGCCTGCCAGCCATCCTGGTTCGTGAAGATCAGAGTCAGGTTCAGGTTCGTATACCCATGCAGTTGATCGTAAGGCCTGTCGTTGAAGATGCGAGCGAAGGAATTGCCCTGCCAATACCCATCCACCCGCCCGGTGGCCGCCCATTCAGCACTGAGCGGCATCGTGTATTGCGCACCGACCGAAAGCGTGAACGGCGGCGTATTGGGCAATTGATTGCCGGAAAGATTTTTCATGAAACCTTCGCCATTGTTGGGTGCGGTCGTCGGGTCAAAACCTTCATAACCGGGAAAGCCAGCGGGATCGTGTTTGTAGGGCAACTGCGTAACGGGATCGGTAAGCCCGCCATTGGGGTCACTATCGGAGAAGCCCTGCGTATAAGCATAGAAGCACGATTCCGCTATGCCGCTATGCGCAAGCAATTCGTTGACGACATCGGTGGGTAGAATGCAGTTGGAGGTTTGCGTGATGAATGGTTTGACGACGAGCCAGCCCGAATGTCCTGCCGTGCGATCCATGAGATCGATGGCCTGCGAACCGCTATCGAGCGTCGCATCTTCATAGCCGCCTGCGAAGTTGAAGCGCAGGCCCGGAACGGGCTCCCATGTCGATTCCAGCTCGGCGCCGCGCACCGTGGCGTTGAAGTTCAGATTGACCGACGTGCGGTCCACGATCTGGGATATTTGATAATTCTGATATTTGTAGAAGAAGACGTCGCCGTTCAATGTCATCTCACCGTCGAGCAGACTATTCTTCGTGCCGAGTTCGAAGGCATTGTTGAACTCCGGCTTGAAGGTAAGCGGATGCGTCTGGTTATCCGGCGAGGTGAGGAAAATGCCGTTGTTCACAACGGGGATTACGCCCGGCGGATTGGCGCCACCGCCTTTATAACCATGCGCATAAGAAGCATAGAACAAGGACTGGTCGGTAAAATCGAGCTTGGGCGTCCAGGAGATGTTGAAGCGGCCCGTGACTTCCTTCCATTCCTGATCGAGCGTGCCGATTGTGGGATAACCTTCGCCGATTACAAACGTCCAGCTTGGAATCTCGACGAAGCTTTTGCGGTCGTCGGTATAGCGCAAGCCGCCGGTCAATTTCACATCCGGCATGACCTGATAATAGACCTCGCCGAAACCCGCCCACGACGTGAGGCTGTAGGGATTCTGGCTGCGGAAATAATTGTGGCCTTGCCCAGTGATACTGTTGAGCGGATTGGGATCGACATAGCTGCATCCAAGGCCCAGCGTCGATTGCGCGAGTGCATCGGGACCGGCGGGGAAAGGCCCGCAGCCATCGGCAACCGTTGCATTGAAGGGAATATGCGGAGCATCCGGCAGCGGAGTCACGGGACCTGATGTGCCGGAAAAGAAGCTGTTGAACCGTTCCGCGACAAGCGAAATCGCGTTCGAAAACACAAAATAATCTTCGAGCGTTTTGTATTCGAGATAATTGGCGCCGGCGACGAAATTGAGCGGACCATCGAAATTCGAAGACAGACGCGCTTCCTGATAGAATTGCTGTGCGTGCTCGCGGGAGGCATCCTGCGCCACGAGGCGTGTCGAACAGCCCAATTGCGGATCGCAATATTCGCCGTCCTGTCCCACATCCGTGTTTCCGCCCGGATCCTGAAACAGGCCCGGCGCCGTGTTGAAGCGGTTATAATCTTCCGTCGAATAGAGGTGATCCTGATTATAAGCCGTTTGCGAGGTGAGCGACAAAACCGGCGTAACGGCGAAATCGAGATTCGCTTCATAGGTGTCGTTCTTCGCCGTGTATTTGGGATCGATCAGCGAATCGACGATGCGAAGATTTGGCGTTTGCGTCACGCCCGCGTAGGGATCTGCATTGGGCGGGATATATTTGCTGAATACATAGAGTGCCGCTACGAACGGAACCGCGCTCGCATTGGGCGTTTCATAGGCCGTGGGCGCGTAAAGCGATGTCGGCTTGCAGCCCTGCTCCACCCATAGCGAGCCGTAATTGGTGCTGTTGGGAATTTGCGGCCCCGCCGGACCATCGACGACGCTGGGACCGTTGTCCTTTTCGCAAAGCTGTTTCGTCGAACGCGCGCGGTCGTCGTCTTCCTGGAAATGTTCCCAGATGAAATTGGCCGTCAGTCTTTCGAAAGGATGGGCAAGCAGCGACACGCGACCCGACCATAGATCTCGGCCGTCTATCGGATGATCGGTCTCCTCGTTGAAAGCATAGCCGTCGCGCTTCGTCCATTCGCCCGCGACGCGCAGATCGAGCTTGTCGCCGACAACGGGAACATTGAGCATGCCCTCGAGACGACGATTTTGATAATTGCCGACATCGACCGAACCCATCGCTTCATATTGATCGCTCGGTTTCGCGGATACCATATTGACGACGCCTGCGGTCGCGTTGCGGCCGTAAAGCGTGCCTTGCGGGCCGCGCAGAACCTCTAGCTGGCTGACATCATAGAATTCCTGCTCGAAGAAATGATTGCGGATGAACGGCACGTCGTTGAACGCGACGGCAACCGCGGGATCGGTGGTCACGGAAATCGCCTGGGTGCCGATGCCGCGGATCTGGATATTGTAGCCTGTGAAATTCGTTTTCGAGAATGTGAGATTTGGAATGCTCTTGACGAGATCGGGACCGCCAGCCGTCTGCGTCGCCGTCAATTGTTCCTGACTCATCGCCGTAATCGAGATCGGGATGTTCTGTACATCGCCGCCGATCTTGGACGACGTCACGGTGACGGTTTCAAGCGATGCGCCGGAGGCAGCCGGCGCGTCAGCGGCTGCGATGGTTTTCACGCCTGAGAGATCGCCGCTCGGCATGCGTTCGTCCCGGATGATCTCGATCTGCCCGGACGACCCGCGGCTTGCGACGAAGCCGGTCCCCCTCAGGATATGCGAAAGCGCGTCTTCCGGATCGAGTTTGCCCCTGACGCCACCTGTCCGGACACCGCCGATGGCATCGTCCGCCACAAGCAGCAACACGCCCGATTGCGTCGTGTAAGCCTTCAGCGCGGTTTTCAGATCGCCCGCGGGCACATCGAAATTCTCCGCAAGCGCCGCCCCCATCGCGCACGCAAGACCAATCCCCGCAAGGCCAAGAATTCCGAAATATTTTACCTTCATCATACTCCCCCTTGATAACAAATCACGCCGAGTTCCGCCCGCAAAATCGCCTAACGCGAGATCACAATCTCGTTCCCGCGCCTGTCCGCGCGCAGATCGAAGAAATTGCGTGCCATGCGCATGAATTCCGCAAGATCGTTGACCTTCAGGATTCCGCTGATCTTGAGCCGCGCGGAATGCAGGTCGGCGATCACGATCTTCTCGGAATTATAACGGTTGAATTCCTGTGCCGCGTCGGCAAGCGTCGTATCCTCGAACACGAGCACACCGCGCCTCCAGGCAAGATCGTTCGCAAGCACCTGCGCT
>DATHQA010000056.1:0-2203 GCA_035483375.1 Rhizomicrobium sp.
CCGATACGCATGTCTGCCTACGGAACATTGTCGCAAAATCGCAGCGCGAATCCGCGAATATCTTTTTCTCCCTCCATGACAACGGAGTTCCTATGGCCAAGCGTTCCACGCGTCAGAAATCTCGTGAGCACAATCACCGCGAAAACCAGAACGTCCATCCGCTATTCCCCTCGCAAGGCGGATGGAGTCCGCATGACGAACAGCGCGACCGCAAATATGTAAAAAACATCCGCGCCATGAGCGAGACGCAAGCGCGTCTCATCGAGGCCGTCGACGAACGCTCGGTCGTACTTGCGCTTGGGCCTGCGGGTACAGGCAAAACCTATCTTGCCATCGCCAAGGCGGTTGAGGCGCTCGAAGGCGGCCGCGTCGGACGCATCGTGCTTTCGCGCCCTGCCGTGGAAGCGGGCGAAAGCCTCGGCTTCCTGCCGGGCGATCTTCAAGACAAGCTCGCGCCCTATCTGCGCCCGCTCTACGACGCGCTGACGGAACGGCTCGGCACGAAGCGGCTCAAGGCGCTGCTTGCCGAAGGTGCCATCGAGATTGCGCCGGTCGCTTATATGCGCGGCCGCACGCTGAACGATTGCTTCATCGTCATCGACGAAGCACAAAACTGCACTTACGGACAGCTCAAGATGCTGCTGACACGCCTCGGCTGGCGTTCGACGATGGTGCTCACGGGCGACCCGGATCAGACCGATCTGCTGAAAGGCCTGTCGGGTCTCGGCGACATCGCGGATCGTCTCGAACGCGTGCCGGAGATTTCGGTCATTCGCCTCGGCGAGGCTGACATCGTGCGCCATCCGCTCGTGGCGGGGATGCTCACGGTCCTCTAAGCATAGCCCTGATGCGAATCAGCGGTGCGCGAAGTAGATCGCGAATTCGAGAACGACGAGTCCGATGGAGAGGCTCCAATAGCCAGAGACGGCGACGGATAACCAGAATGTCGCCGCCGAGCAGGATTTCTCGCGGATCGCGGTCATCGCATTCTCGAACATCACGCTCGGGCCCGCGATGATCATCACGCCGATATGGGCGGTGAAAAGCAGTTTGCCCTCGGCCCGCTGCTTGTCTATGAGCAGCCGATAGGCGTTCGACACGATACCTGACGCCGTGAAGCCGGTTGTCATCGCGAACAGGGCAACAAGAAGGTCGTGAAGCATCAGTCCCCCTGGGGCAGAACCTTCGTTTGCAGTCCCTGTGCCCACCAAACCCGCCTGGCGGACCACTACCCTGTTCCATTATGGCGCAAATAAGCCACAGCGGTGGCGCATACACCACGGGCTTTGTGCGTTTCTCCCACAAAGCGCCTACGCCATGCTACACAAGCGCGACGCGCAGGGCAGGCGCGTGCGGGTTTGGGCATGACACGTACCGATTTCGCGGATGGGCCGGTTCAAAGACAGTCCGGATGGCTGCTGCCTATTGCTGTTTTTGTAATCACAGCAGCCCTTTCTGCCATTTTCCTTATCTATTACCTGAGGCCTTCACCGCGCTCGTTGAGCGAGGAGCAACCATGGCCGACTTCGGATACGGAAGTTGTGCGGCTATCGGTCCATGGCCTCGCGCTTGCGGTACCGTCCAACTACATCATTTTCCGCAGTGCGCGGGACGGCGGGCCACAGAAGGACGTTGCGCTATTCGCCCTCCTGCCCGATTTTCACGGCTATTCCGATGCCGAGGCGCAGAGCTTCTCAAGCAATGCGCCGGACTCGCAGGTGATTTATCTGCTCGTCGAGGAAGACCGGCTTGGCCTCTCTGAAAGCGAGCGGCTGCAACGCATCTACCTGAACTATGTCGCCCATCCACAAGGCTCGCCTGGCCCGTTCGGCCTGACGGAATACACATTCCGTGACGATTCCGGTTACCGCGGCGAGGATCTGTTCGTGGGCCAGACGGAGAAAGGCACTGCCCTCTTCCGCTGTGTGCGCTTCAGCCAGGACGTGCCGAGTCCAAGCTGCCTGCGCGAGACGCATCTCGCGCATGGCGTGACGCTCTCATATCGCTTCAAGCGCGCCTATCTCGCGCATTGGCGCGAAATCGGCGACGGCGCGGATGTGTTCATCCACGGCTTTGTCGCAAGAGCGCAGTGATCGGGAGTTACGTGCGGCCAGGCGGCGGCTGCGGCAAATCCATGTCGAGGATCGCCATGTTGAAGGCGTAGGAGATTTCGCCGTCTTCCTCGTCCTTGAACAGCACGCCG
>DATHQA010000057.1:0-3399 GCA_035483375.1 Rhizomicrobium sp.
AAAATCAAGCCTGCGGAAATCGAAGCGCTCGTTCCCGCGATCAAGGCCGTGTTGCACGAGGCGTTGAAGGCGGGCGGCTCGTCCCTGCGTGATCACAAGCGCGTGGATGGCGAGCTTGGTTATTTCCAGAAAGATTTCGCCGTTTACGACCGCAAGGGGAAGCTGTGCCATCGCAACGATGGCAGCATCATCAAGCGCATCGTACAGGCGGGACGTTCGACGTTTTATTGTCCGGTATGTCAGAGATAGAATTCACCTCCCCCATTGTGGGGAGGTCGACGCAATGAGCATCGCGAATTGCGTCGGGTGGGGGGCGGTATTTGTTACACAAAGCGGCCCCCACCGGATCGCTTCGCTCTCCGACCTCCCCACAAGGGCGAGGTCAAGAATTTGCGCAACGCTCGCCGGGGATGACAGCGAGGTTCACAACCCCTCCGGCCATTTTGTCGAATCCTCAATCGGCTTTCCCGTTTCCAGCAGCGATTTGAGGCTTGCGAGCACCATGGGCCAACCCTGACTCACCGCGCCGATGAGCTTGGAATTCTCGATATCGCTTTCATGTGTCAACGTGAGCATGATCGCATCGTTCAGCGGCTCGAGTTCGTATGTAAGGCGCGTGTAGCCTTCCGCCTTCATCTCCGGAAAATTACCGCCCACTTTGCGCCAAGTGAGCACGAGCTTGCGTGGAAAATCGGCTTCGATGATCTCGCCGTCATCCCAGAGCCGCCCATCGGGCGTGTAGACCTCCCAGCGCGCACCCTTCTTCCATTCCGATTTCTGGTAGGTGCCTGCCCAATAGATTTTCGTGAATTCGGGCTCGGTCAGCGCCTCCCACAATTTCTCGGCCGTCGTGCGGATATAGGTGACGTAGACGAATTGCGATTTGGCCATCGTCTTAGCTCTTGAACCGTTCGAGGCTTTTGCCCGTTTCGAGCAGCGATTTGAGGCTCGAAAGAATTTTCGGCCAGCCATCGGACACGCCTGCGATGATCTTGGCGCCTTCACGTTCAATCGAATGATCGATCGTGAGTTTCGTCAGCTCGCCATCATATTCGAGCGACATGACGCAGCGCGTGTAGCCTTCCTCTTTGAACTCAGGCTTGAACTCGTTGCGCCATTTGATGACGATGCGATTTGGCTTTTCACATTCCACGATCTCGCCTGCGTCGGCCACGCGGCCATCTTCAAACACGAGCTTCCACGGTGAGCCCGGTTTCCAGTCCGTCTCCTGATGCATGCCGAACCAGTATTCGCGCATCGTTTCGGGCGTCGTCAGCGCAGCCCAGACTTTCTCTCGCGGCGCGCGGATATAGGTCACATATATGAATTGGCTCATGTGTCTTCCCTTTCCAGTCTTCTCTTGAGGTCCGATAGCGCGGCCAATCGCGGCCGTTCGAATTTGCCGATCCAGCGTTCGGCGATGTCGTGAATGGGAACGGGATTGATGAAGTGAAGTTTCTCGCGGCCCTGCCTGCGCACGGCGACGAGATTGGCCTCTTCCAGAATGCCCAGATGTTTCGTCACTGCCTGACGTGACATCGTCAAACCCTCACACAATTCACCCAAACTCTGTCCGTTCTTCTTGTAGAGCCGGTCCAGCAAATGGCGGCGGCTTTCGTCCGCCAGCGCCTTGAACACAGCATCCATGCTCATGGGCTAAATATGCAACCATTTGGTTGCCTGTCAAGAGGCATGGGAAAATTGTTCATGGCCAGAATCGAACTCGCGCCCGGCATCTGGATCGAGGAAGACGCGCTTGAGGAGCGTTTCATTCTGGCATCGGGCCCCGGCGGGCAGAATGTGAATAAGGTCGCGAGCGCCGTGCAATTGCGTTTCGATCCCGTGCGCGCAGGCCTCGAGCAATTCGCGCGGCTGCGCCTGCTCTCGCTTGCGGGAAGCCGCGCGACGAAGGACGGCGTGGTGCTGCTCACGGGCAAACGCTTCCGCACGCAGGAGCGCAATCGCGCTGACGTGCGCGAGCGGCTCGCCGAACTCATTCGCCTTTCGACGGAAGTGCGCAAACCGCGCCGCGCGACGAGACCGACGCGCACGAGCAAGGAAAAGCGGCTTGAGAAGAAGAAAACGCATTCGACGCTCAAACGATTGCGGTCCAAGCGCATTGAAGATTGACTTGTCATCCCCGGCGAGTGCGAGCGCTGTCAGCGCGAGCATGAGGTTAAGGGAATCCAGGTGTTCAACACCGATTGATGTTTAACACCTGGGTCCCCTTCCCTTCGCAAAACGAACGCTTTGCTCAGCCGGGGATGACAATCGGGGTGATTTGAGAGACCTTTGCAGTACGAAAAAGGAATTGCGAAATGACCTACCAGAACATCCTCGTCAAAACCGAAGGCGCGGTCGGCATCATTACGCTCAATCGGCCGAAGGCGCTCAATGCGCTCAATTCGGAATTGCTCGGCGAGTTGATGGATGTGCTGAAAGCATGGGACCACGACGATGCCGTGCGCGCGATCGTGCTGACGGGATCGGAGCGCGCCTTCGCGGCGGGTGCGGACATCAAGGAAATGGCCGGCCAGTCCTATATGGACATGTACCGCAGCAATTTCTTCGTGGAGTCGACCGACGCAATCGCGAATACGCGCAAGCCGATTATCGCCGCGGTTGCAGGTTATGCGCTGGGTGGCGGCTGCGAGCTCGCGATGCTGTGCGATTTCATCATCGCCGCCGACAACGCGAAATTCGGCCAGCCCGAGATCACGCTCGGCGTCATGCCGGGCATGGGCGGCACGCAGCGCCTCACGCGCTTTGTCGGCAAGTCCAAGGCGATGGATATGTGCCTGACGGGCCGCAACATGGATGCCGCGGAAGCCGAGCGTTCCGGCCTCGTCTCTCGCGTCGTGCCACTTGCAGAGCTGCTTCCGGAGGCGATCAAGGCCGCGCAGAAGATCGCGGAGCTTTCGATTCCTATCGTCATGATGACGAAGGAGACCGTGAACCGTGCCTATGAGACGACGCTTTCGGAGGGTCTGCGCTTCGAACGGCGCGTCTTCCACGCCATGTTCGCGACCGAGGATCAGAAGGAAGGCATGGCCGCCTTTACCGAAAAACGGAAGGCCGATTTCAAGGATCGTTGATTTCCGCGCGCGGCAAGGCTAAAGACCCCGCCTTCTCAAGGACTCTAAGGACGGCCATGCCCAATATCGATTCCGCCAAAAAGCGCGTACGCAGGACCAAGAAGCGTACGGAGATCAACCACGCCCGCAAGACGCGCATCCGCAGCTTCACCCGCAAGGTCGAGGAAGCTATCGCGAGCGGCGACAAGAACGCGGCGCAGGCCGCCCTCAAGGTCGCGGAACCCGAGATCATGCGCGGCGTGAGCAAGGGAGTTATCCACAGGAACACCGGCTCCAGAAAAGTCTCTAGGCTGACGAAACGGGT
>DATHQA010000058.1:0-6138 GCA_035483375.1 Rhizomicrobium sp.
TTCTGCACCGCGTCGCGAATTTGCGCGCGCGCGCGACGGATGAAGCGCTGACGATTGCCGAGGCTTTTGCCTTTCGGATTGAGGCGGCGATCGATGAAGTGGGTCATGCGATATAACCTGTCATCCCGGCCAGCGAGCGAAGCGAGCGTGAGCCGGAACCCAGGTATTCAAAACCGCACCTGTGTTTGACGCCTGGGTCCCCTTCCCTCGCGCTGCATTCGCAGCGCTCGCCGGGGATGACAATCATAACACTACCCCGCCTTGTTTACGCGCATATACCATTCGACAAGGCGGCGCACCTGACGCGGCGTGTACCCGCGCGCGAGCATGCGCTTGACGAATTCATTGTGCTTGGTTTCGGTATCGCTGTCCTTTTTGGACTCGAAGCTGATGACGGGCAGCAGATCCTCAACCTGCGTGAACATGCGCTTTTCGATGACGCTGCGGATTTTCTCATACACGGTCCAGGCGGGGTTCTTGCCTTCGTTCTGCGCGCGATAACGCAGCGCGAATTTCACGACCTCGTTGCGGAAGTCTTTCGGGTTCGCGATGCCCGCGGGCTTTTCGATCTTGGACAATTCATTGTCGAGCGCCGCGCGATCAAGCAACTGACCCGTATCGGCATCCTTGTAATCCTGATCCTCGATCCATGCATCCGCGTAGGAGATATAGCGGTCGAACAGGTTCTGGCCGTATTCGCCATAGGATTCCAGATACGCCTTCTGGATTTCCTTGCCGATGAATTCGGCGTAGCGCGGCGCGAGATCGGCCTTGATGAATTCGAGATATTTCTTCTCGGTGTCGTCGGCGAATTGTTCGCGGCGGATCGCCTGTTCCAGCACATACATGAGATGCACGGGGTCGGCGGCGACTTCGTTCACGTCGTAATTGAACGTCTCCGACAGCGTTTTATAGGCAAAGCGCGTGGAGATGCCGGTCATGCCTTCGTCTACGCCCGCCGCGTCCTTGTATTCCTGCAGCGTTTTCGCCTTGGGATCGGTGTCCTTCAGCTTCTCGCCGTCATAGACGCGCATCTTCGCGGTGAGGTTGGAATTCTCATGCTCCTTCAGCCGCGTCATGACGCAGAATTTCGCGAGCATTTCGAGCGTCTCCGGCGCGCAATGCGCGTCATCGAGATTGCTGCCGCTCAAAAGCTTTTTGTAGATGCCCGTTTCTTCCGTCACACGCAGGCAATAAGGCACGGTGACGACGCTGATGCGGTCGAGGAACGCCTCGTTGTTCTTGTTCGATTTGAAGACGGTCCATTCCGCTTCGTTGGAATGGGCCAGAATCGTGCCGTTGAACGGAATGGGGCCCAGCGTTTCGGTGCCGATGTAATTGCCTTCCTGCGTCGCGGTCAGCAGCGGATGCAGAACCTTGATCGGCGCCTTGAACATCTCGACGAATTCGAGCAGTCCCTGATTGGCGCGGCACAGCCCGCCCGAGAAGGAATAGGCATCCGGGTCGTTCTGGCTGAAATGTTCGAGTTTGCGAATATCGACCTTGCCGACAAGCGAGGAGATATCCTGGTTGTTCTCGTCGCCCGGCTCGGTCTTGGCAATCGCGAACTGGCGCAGCTTGGACGGAAAGAGGCGCGCGACCTCGAATTTGGAGATATCGCCGCCGAATTGATCGAGCCGCTTCACGGCCCATGGGCTGATGACACCGCCGACGCGATATTTGTCGATGCCGTAACGATCGGCGAGCAGGTTGATCAACTCAGCGGAGCGGAACAGGCCAAGTGGAGATTCGAATACGGGACTGATCTCGTCACCCGCCTTCAACACGTAGATCGGATGCGTCTCCATCAGATCCTTGAGCCGCTCGGCCAACGAGGATTTGCCGCCGCCTACGGGCCCAAGCAGATAGAGAATCTGCCGCCGTTCTTCCAAACCCTGCGCCGCATGCTTGAAGTAGCCCACGATGCGTTCGATTGTGTCTTCCATGCCGAAGAAACCTTCGAAGGCCGGATAACGCTTGATCGTGCGGTTGAAGAATATGCGGCCCAATCGCGGATCCTGCGCGGTGTCCAACAATTCCGCGTTGCCGATGGCCGCCACCATGCGTTCGGATGGCGTTGCGTAGAGCATCTTGTCGTCGCGCGCGGCCAGAAGCCAATCGCGCAAACTCATCGTTTCGAAACGCTCGCGCGCGTAATCCCGGGTGAAAATGTCGAAGACATCCAGCGTGCTCATCGATCCCGCTCCTTGCCGGTTCTGCACGCCCTCCTGAATAAGAGGTCGTGTGCCCGAAGGCATTTTTCAACCATTGCAATCACACGTTTCCGAAAATCACTCCTCTTGAACCGTTCGCCTTCCCGAAAAGTTCCTCCGCGCAGCCCGCGCATAAGCGCCGGCCACGGACGTACCCGCCCTTTTCCTTTTGAATCTGAACAACACCGGCCATTACAAACAAAACACCCTTCGACGGCACGGTACGAATCAGAGTGTAACGCCGTTCGCCTCCGCTAAAAAGCGTAACATCGACACATCTTTACGATACCCGCACATATTGTTGCCATTCTTTACTGCGGCGTCTGAACCCAAGCTGAACGCTTGCGCGACGGCAAAGACAGCGGCAAGCTTCGTTTATGAGCGAGCCTGCCCCCGCCATCCGGCCCGCGCGCACCGAAGATGCCGCGCAAATCGCGCGCGTTTATATTGAATCCTGGCATGACACATATCCCGGCGTCGTGCCGAGCGCACTTTTATGCGCGATGACGCCGAAAGGTCAGGAAGCGCGTTGGCAAGCCGCCATCAGAGCACGCGGCCGCGAAGCGGTGTTCGTCGCCGAAGATCAACTGCACGGCGTGATCGGCATGACGAGTTTCGGCCCTTCGCGCGACGGCGGATTGGGTTTCGACGGCGAAATCTACACGCTTTACGTGGACCCCGCGTTTTTCGGACATGGTGTGGGACGCGCGCTTATCGCGGGCGCATTCAAGGAATTGCGCAGGCGCGGATTTTCGTCATGTCTCATCTGGGCGCACGCGAAAAATCCTGCGCGCTTTTTCTATGAACGCATGGGCGGGCGTTTGATCGCCGAACGCACGACACGATTGATGGGCGAGCCTGCGCCGGAAGCAGGCTTCGGCTGGCGCCGGTTGGCCGTCGCGGAGAGAAGCACGGCGCGTTAACTTCCATCAAAATCAGTCCGTCATCACCCGGCTTGTCCGGGTGATCCAATTTGTTTTGTAGAAAAGGAAAATGGATTACCCGGACAAGCCGGGTAATGATGGTAAGGGGAGTGAGATTCGCTAACCGATATCCTTCGGCTTCTTAAAATCCGCAAGCTCGCCGTCGCCGGCGGCAATGTTCTTCCATTTCTCGGTATCGAAATGAAACACCGCAAGCGTCGCGGTGGGAAATTTCTCATCAAGCGCTTCGCTGCGTTTCTTCTCCGCATTGTCCTTCGGCTTGCGCGCGAGGATATCGGCCAATTCCTCCATGCCCGGATTGTGACCGATGACGAGCAGCGACGACACGTCGTCATGCACGGTGCGCACGAGCTTCAGGATCGCGGACCACGGCGCGAGGTACAGCGCATCGACCAATCGCATATCGGGCATCGCGTCGAGGCCGCGCGAAACGACATCCCAAGTCTCCACCGTCCGTGCCGACGGCGAGCACAGCACGCAATCGGGCGCACCATGCGTCTTGTTCAGGTAAATGCCCATTGCATGCGCGTCGTCGCGGCCGCGTTCGACAAGCGGACGCTCGCGATCCTCATCGCTCGGCGTGGCGGCTACCGCCTTGGCATGGCGCAACAGGAAAAGGCGCTTCATCATCTGCGTTTCGCGAGGAGCCGCGACTCTATTCGGCTTGACCAGGGCGGGCAAGGCGCGGCATGTGAAGACCATGGCAACGCACAAAAAACCCGGCAAATGGCGCGCGCGTACGCAGGCCGTGCGCGGCGGACAGACACGCACCGCATTTCAGGAAACGGCGGAGGCGCTGTTCCTCACCTCCGGCTATGCCTATGAGGCGGCGGAGGAAGCCGAAGCCCGTTTCAAGGGCGAGTCCGACGGCTATCAATACACACGGTTCGGCAACCCGACCGTTTCGATGTTCGAGCAGCGCATGGCCGCGCTCGAAGGCGCGCCCGTCGCGCGTGCGACCGCGAGCGGCATGGCGGCGGTGACGGCGACGTTGCTGTGCGCGCTGCGCTCCGGCGATCACATCATCGGCGCGAAGGCGATGTTCGGCGCCTGCCGCTATGTGATCGAGGACATCCTGCCGCGCTTCGACATCACGAACACGATTGTCGATGGCGGCAATGTCGAGGCCTGGGCCGATGCGATCAAGCCCAACACGAAAATGCTGTTCCTCGAAACGCCCGCGAACCCGACGCTTGCGATTGTCGATCTGAAGGCGATTGCGAAACTCGCGGACAAAGCAGGCGCATTGCTTGTCGTGGACAATGCATTCGCCTCGCCTGCGCTGCAACGGCCGATGGAATTTGGCGCGCATATCGTTATCCATTCCTCGACCAAATATATCGATGGGCAAGGCCGCTGCCTCGGCGGCGTGATCCTGTGCGGACAGGATTTCCTGAAGAACCATTTGCAGGTCTTCCTGCGCAATACGGGCCCGTCGATGAGCCCATTCAATGCGTGGGTGCATCTGAAAAGTTTGGAGACGCTAGATCTGCGCATGCGCGCGCATTGCGAGAATGCGTTGAAGGTCGCCGATTTCCTTGCGGAGCAATCGAAGATCGCGCGTGTGCTTTACCCGTTCCGCGCCGATCATCCGCAACATGCGCTTGCGCGTACGCAGATGGAAGGCGGCGGCGGCGTCGTGACGTTCGACATCAAGGGCGGCAAGGACGCGGCCTATCGCTTCGCCAATGCGCTTGAACTCATCGATATTTCCAACAATCTCGGCGACACGAAAAGCCTCATCACGCATCCCGCGACGACGACGCATCAGCGGCTTTCTCCGCAGGCGCGCGCCGATCTCGGCATCACCGAAGGCATGATGCGGCTTTCCGTGGGCCTCGAAGACGCGGCCGATCTGTGCGAGGATATAGAGCGGGCTTTAAACGCTGTTTAGTTTACGGCTTGTCGAACAGCGCCTTACGAACCGCGGAAACAAAAGCTTCCGCATTCGCTTTTTGCCAAATCCCGCCGGTGGACGTACGCAGATCATTTCCGGATGTATTGACCGTAACTTTTGGCCAGCCGATGAGCTGCAGAACTCCTACGACCAACAGAAAAACACCTGCCACGATAGCCCCGCCAGAACCTTGATACAGCAAGCCGATACCGATCAGGATAAGAATGACGCCAAGCACGGCCTTTCTCGTCATTTCCAGGCGAACGGATGTGATGTGCCTGATAGGCAGTTCTTCCGAAATGCCGCCGCTGAACCACCCTTTTTTTGCATTGAACGCGATGCGATCCGAATAAACCGAACCGAATTCGTTGCTGAAAGACGGAGCGCTATCCGCAGGCATAGATTCCCCCAAACGCCAATTCGCAAGTATTCATACAACCAATAGTTGAGTAAATCAACTAACCACACGCCGTTGCAAAGTACGAAAATGCACTGGAAAATACCGCGCTCTAAAGCCGCTCAACCACGGGATCCGCATGTCCGAACATCACGCAAGCATCGCCTGGAAACGCACAAGCGCCGATTTCACCTACGAGACCTACAATCGCGCGCATGAGATGCGGTTCAAAGATGGCGAGATCGTGCTGCCCTCTTCCGGCGCGCCGGAATTCCGCGGCGATGCGGAACGCGTCGATCCCGAAGAGGCCTATGTGGCGGCACTTTCGAGTTGTCACATGCTCACCTTCCTTGCGATCTGCGCGCGCATGCGCATCACGGTCGAATCCTACGAGGACGATGCGATCGGTTTTCTCGATAAGGGCGACAAGAAGAAATTATGGATCACGCATGTGGTGCTGAAGCCGCGCGTGAAATTTGCCGGCGATGTCGATGCCGCAAAGCTCGATCAATTGCACCATCTGGCGCATGAAGATTGCTTCATCGCCAATTCCGTCAATACCGAAATTGCCATCGAGCCGCGCGCGTGACCTTGCCATCGCGGCAGCCTTCGCGCGATAATCGGCCCATGTACGAACGCATCACGCGCGGCATTCGCGTTGCCGTGAAACCGGCATTCCTCGACGAC
>DATHQA010000059.1:0-13295 GCA_035483375.1 Rhizomicrobium sp.
TTTCAGCCTTGAGAGGGCCGCGTCCTGACCGCTAGACGATGGGAGCCTCGCGGGATTGGGGCTTATACCGTCCGCGCCGAGGAGCGATCAAGCGAGCGGCTCAAGCCAGTACGAGAGGCATGAAAACGCCGCCTTCATAGCGATAGGCATTCATGGCGATAGGCCGATCCCCGTCCAGGCTCGCGATAAGCCAGATAAAGCCCGTCTCGCCCGCGCCTTCGCGGTCGCGTTCGGAAGGACCAGCGTGTCCGTTCGGATGGGAGTGATAGCAGCCGATGATTTCTGCACCGCGCCCACGTGCCTCCCGCATCAGGCGGATATGCTCGGAAGGATCGATCTCGAAGTGATCGTTATTGGTGGAAAGATTGCGCGTCGGATGCAGCGCCATCGCACGCGCAGTCCCGCCTTCACGCGCACCTTCGATCAAGCCACAGCATTCTTGGGGGTATGCCAGCTTCGCCTCGCGCTCCAATTGCGCGCGAAGCCCATCGCGCCAAACAAACGATGCGATCATCGCACAGGCGTTGTCGTGATCCGCCCCACGAGATGGCCGTCCGTCGTATCGACGATATCGACCTCTTCCCCGCCCGCCACGCGCAGGCGCATGATGAGCCGGTCGTTCTGCACGGCGGTCGCCTCGATCACCGCGCCGGGCGGCAGCGCGAGATCGGCCGAACGCGGCGGCGCAGGCTTGTGGCCGGAAAGCTTCATCGAAAGCCCGACCACGAGCACCCCGAACGCAATGACGATGAGCGCGCCAAGAAGGATGACGGCGGCCTTCGCTCCGCGATAGGTTGCGGTCGATTTGATATCTTCGGTGTCACCCGTGCCGGGCAAAGGCAAATCCGACAAGCAATCCTCCGTAGACGGAACGTCGCGGCACGCAGTCGTTGCGGCCGACCAGGCGGGCATGCGGCTCGACCAATTCCTCGCCGCCTCGCTCCCCGATCTCAGCCGTTCGCGCCTGCAGGCGCTGATCGCCGAAAGCGCGGTTGCGCGAGGGCACGCGAAAATAGGAGACGCGAACACGAGGGTCAAACCGGGCGAGGAATACGACGTCTGTGTGCCGCCGCCCGTGCCCGCAACGCCGCAAGCGCAGGATATTCCGCTTGTCATCGTGCACGAAGACCAGGACCTTATCGTCATCGACAAGCAGGCGGGCCTTGTCGTGCATCCTGCCGCGGGAAATCTCGACGGCACGCTTGTGAATGCCCTCATTGCCCATTGCGGCAAGGAATTGGCGGGCATTGGCGGCGTGGCGCGGCCCGGCATCGTCCATCGCCTCGACAAGGATACGAGCGGCTTGCTCGTCGCCGCCAAAACCGACCGTGCGATGGCGAGCCTTGCCAAGCAATTCGCGGCGCATGCCGTGCATCGCGCCTACAATGCTGTCGTCTGGGGCAGCCCGCGTCTCGGCGAAGGCGTCATCGAAGGCCAGATCGGGCGCAATCCGTTCGACCGCAAGCGTATGGCGGTCTTGCGCGGCGATAGCGGCAAGCATGCACGCACGCGCTATCGCGTCATCGAGCGTTTCGGCGAGGCAGCACGGCCGTTTGCGAGCCTTGTCGAATGCAGGCTTGAGACGGGCCGCACACATCAGATCCGCGTGCATCTGACCCATTTGGGCCATCCGCTCATCGGCGACGCGTCCTATGGCAAAGCGCGTCAGGCGCCGCGTGCCAAGACCGAGGCGCAGGAAACCGCCTTTCGCGCGGCGAGCGAATTCCCGCGCCAGGCGCTGCATGCCTGGCTTTTGGGGTTCCAGCACCCCACGACGCACGCGCAAATGCGCTTCGAATCGGCCTGGCCGGGGGATTTATCCACGCTTGTAAGCGCCTTGCGAAAATTGAATAGCTGAATTGCGACAAGACATTACAAAGAAAGCGGCAAAGCTCGCGATAATTTGCTATCCAACAGGGGCCGGTGGCGTTGTCTAATGTCATGCGTCGGAATTCGAGGTGGTCATGAGCAGCCGTGGCGTTCCCATGCTTCAGGGCGAAGCGGGACTTTCGCGTTATCTCTCTGAAATCCGGAAGTTTCCGCTTCTGGCCTCGGAAGAGGAATACATGCTCGCCAAGCGCTGGAAGGAGCATGAGGATCCCGAAGCCGCGAAGAAACTCGTGACGAGCCATTTGCGTCTCGTGGCGAAAATCGCGATGGGCTATCGCGGCTATGGCCTGCCGGTGTCGGAGATCGTGGCCGAGGGCAATGTCGGCCTCATGCAGGCCGTGAAGCGCTTCGAGCCGGACAAGGGCTTCCGCCTTGCGACCTATGCGATGTGGTGGATCCGCGCCGCGATCCAGGAATACATCCTGCGTTCGTGGAGCCTTGTGAAAATGGGCACGACGGCGGCGCAGAAGAAATTGTTCTTCAATCTGCGCAAGGCCAAGAACAAGATCGACGCCATCGAGGAAGGCGATCTCAACCCCGAGAATGTGAAAGAAATCGCACGCCAGCTCGGCGTGCGCGAAAACGAAGTCGTGGAGATGAACCGGCGTCTCGCGGGCCCGGATTCCTCGCTCAACACGCCGCTGCGCACCGAATCCGATTCCGAATGGCAGGATTGGCTCGAGGACGACACGCTCGATCAGGAAACGGCCTTCGCCAATGCGGAAGAGATGGATGAACGCCGCGGCCTACTTGCGAATGCGATGAGCGTGCTCACCGATCGCGAGCGCGAAATCATCGAAGCACGGCGTCTGCGCGACGAGCCGGAAACGCTTGAGGATTTGTCGCAACGCTTCGGCATCAGCCGCGAGCGCGTGCGCCAGATCGAAATGCGCGCCTTCGAACGCCTGCAACAGGCGATGAAAGACGCGATGGTGGAAAAACGCAGCGCAGCGGCTGCGGAATAACACTCACTGTCATCCCCGGCTGAGCAAAGCGTTAGCTTTGCGAAGGGAAGGGGACCGAGGTGTTAGACACTGACCGGTGTTTAACACCTCGGTCCCCTTGACCTCGCGCTGCGTGCGCAGCGCTCGCCGGGGATGACAGTTGTGTATGACTGTTATGCAGCAATGCACATTCTTTCCACGCGCCTCCTTCGACTATTGTTCACACGGCATTTGGAGAAACGGCGATGAAGCTCAAGCTCTGGCAGGTGGATGCGTTCGCAGCGAAACCGCTTGAGGGCAATCCGGCCGCTATCGTGCCGCTCGACGCGTGGATCGATGCGGGCCTCATGCAGAAGATCGCCAATGAGAACAATCTCGCCGAAACCGCTTATTTCGTGAAGACGGGTGAAGGGCGCTACGATCTTCGCTGGTTCACACCGGAAAGCGAAGTCGATCTTTGCGGCCACGCGACGCTTGCAAGCGCTTGGACGATTTTCGCGGAGATCGATCCTGAATTGAAATCCGTCGCATTTGAAACCCGCTCCGGCAAGCTGACGGTGGATCGCGGCCGCGACGGGCAGCACACAATGTCCTTGCCGTCCGATCATATTGCGCCGTTCGCGGCAGACGGTCTTGCGCAAGCGATTGGCGATGCGCTCGGCACGACGCCGCCAAACGAAATCCGCAAAGGTCGCTATCTATTCGCGGTGTGGGACAAGGCATCGGATGTGCGTGGCATCAAAGGACCGGGCGATATCGCGCGCGTGATGCGGCCGCTTGGCATCTGGGGCCTTATCGCGACCGCTCCGGGCGATGAAGGTTATGATTTCATCTCGCGTTTCTTCGCGCCCGACAAGGGTGTGCCGGAAGACCCCGTGACAGGCTCCGCGCATTGCGCGCTGACGCCTTACTGGGCGAAGCACTTGGCCAAGAAAACGCTGAGAGCGCGCCAAGTCTCACCGCGCGGCGGCGATCTTCAGTGTACGGATGATGGAGCGCGTACGATTCTTTCTGGTTCTTGCGCGCTTTATATGAAAGGTGAAATATCAATCTAGCTTGTCATGGCCCGCACTAGGCGGGCCATGACACCGAGGTTAGATGCGTCAACTCAAACCAAAACGACTCTAGCTATCCGCGTCTTCATCCGAAATCGTCTCGCCGAACGCTGCAAGACCTTCTTCGAGATAATCGCCGAGCATCGGCAAGCCTAATAGATATTGCGCCGTGCGCTTGTTGTGTTCGGTACGCGCGGTGTCGAGCGCTTCGCCCCATTCGCTGAGATCGTAAGTGCCGCGACCGAGCCATGCGAGCGCCACGAGTTCGATCTGCTCATCTTCGTTCAACTCGTTGATGAACGAAACGAGTTCCTGCCGCACAGGATCGTCGGCTTTGTCCTCAAGCACATCGGCTTCATCGTCATCGATCGCGTCGGAGCCGGAATCCGGATCGCTGTCGGCTTCCTTGGCGTCGAACTGGCGCGCCTTCACGATGACAAACGCAACCTTGTCGATGGCGATATTCAATGTCGGTTCAGGTGCGGTTTCCGTTTCGGCAATAATCGGCATGCTCTGTTCCTTTCGGCCAATATGCATGTGAACGGCTTGTCGCCCGTTTGAGTTCCCTTCGCTTTGATATCCCTCAATTGGGCGCGTTAAGGCTAGCCGTCCCAACCGTATTTGAGGATGAGCGAAAGCGTCCAGGTTTCGTCTTTCAGGGAGCGCACGTCATCCAGCAACCAGCCGGTCGGCGTTTTCTCGAAATAGAAATGTATCTCTTCCTGTTTGCCCGTATTTTTGAATTTGACGATGACGATTTCGCGGCCCACCGCGCCCTCAACCGGCAAGCCCGTGATTTTCACATCGCTCAATTCGTAATCCTGCGCATTGCTCCAGAAATCGAAATCCATGCGGCCGACTTCATCGCCCGCTTCTTTTTTCTCAAGCGCAAACAATCTGTCGAGACGTGGCGTGTAAATATCCTCCGGCGCGCGATAATCGTTACGATGAGGTCCGCGCATCCGCGCATAAACCGATGTCACGAATTTCACGGGGTCCTGAATGATTGTGTGCGCTTCAGCGGGCGCAGCGACGAGCAGCAATGCAGCGATGATTAACAATCTCATGACGGTCTCCCCACATTTCACAATTTTACGCGGTTGACGCCGCGCACGCGAATCCCTATATCGGCGTTGGGACACGCCGCCCCAACGCGGCGCAATCATTCTGAGAGGAATGAACATGACCGGGAATCATCCGGCCGTGCGACCCGCGCGGCCTTTTTTTTCGTCCGGACCCTGCGCCAAGCGGCCGGGTTGGACTCTTGAAGCGCTGAACGGCGCGTTGCTCGGGCGCTCGCATCGCTCCAAGCCGGGCAAAGCCAAGCTCAAAGACGCCATCGAACGCACGCGCGCACTCCTCGGCATTCCTGCAGATTATCGTATCGGCATCGTGCCTGCGTCCGATACGGGCGCGGTGGAAATGGCGATGTGGTCGATGCTGGGGCCGAAGCCTGTCGATCTCTTCGCATGGGAAAGTTTCGGCGAAGACTGGATCACGGACGCCGTCAAACAGCTCAAGCTCAAAGACGCGCGCGTGATCAAAGCGGGCTACGGCGAATTGCCGAATCTGCATGACGCCAATCCGAAACACGACATCGTGTTCCTGTGGAACGGCACGACAAGCGGTGTGCGCGTGCCGGACGGCGATTGGATCGCGGATGACCGCGAAGGCATCACGATCTGCGACGCGACGAGTGCGGCGTTTGCGATGGATCTGCCGTGGAAGAAGCTCGATGTGACGACCTTCTCATGGCAGAAGGTTCTCGGCGGCGAAGCGGCGCATGGCATGCTTGTGCTTTCGCCGAATGCCGTGGCACGGCTGGAAGCGTATTCGCCGCACTGGCCGCTGCCGAAAATCTTCCGCATGACGAAGGGCGGCAAGCTCAATGAAGGCATTTTCGAAGGCGAAACGATCAACACGCCTTCGATGCTGGCGCTGGAGGATTACCTCGATGCGCTGAGCTGGGCCGAAAGGATCGGCGGATTGAAGGCGCTTGTCGCGCGCGCGGACAAGAACGCGGGCGTGATCGCCGATTGGGTGAAGCAATGCGGTTGGGCTGATTTCCTCGCCGTGAACGAACGCATCCGTTCCAACACAAGCGTATGTTTGAAGATCGTCGATCCGTGGTTTGCGGGGCTTGACGAGAATGCACAGGCCGATGCTGCGAAGAAGATCGGAAGCCTGCTTGAGAAGGAAGGTGTCGCGCTCGACATCGGCGCCTATCGTTCGGCGCCTGCGGGTTTGCGCATCTGGTGCGGCGCGACCGTCGATGCATCCGATCTCGAAGCGTTGATGCCCTGGCTCGACTGGGCATGGAACAAAGTCAAAGGTTGAACATCACCCCTCATCCGTCCCGCCGATGTGCTGCGCACCCGGCGGGCCACCTTCTCCCACAAGGGGAGAAGGAAAGGAGTCAAAGGAATGCCTAAGGTTCTCATTGCCGACAAGCTTTCGCCCGCAGCCGTTGCGATCTTCAAGGAACGCGGCGTCGAAGCCGATGTGAAGACGGGATTGAGCAAGGACGAATTGCTCGCCATCGTCGATCAATATGACGGCATCGCGATCCGTTCCGCGACGAAGATCACGGCGGATGTCATCAAGGCCGCGAAGAAATTGAAGGTCGTGGGCCGCGCGGGCATTGGCGTCGACAATGTCGATATTCCCGCGGCAACGGCGGCCGGCGTCATCGTCATGAACACGCCGTTCGGCAATTCGATCACGACGGCGGAACATGCGATCGCCCTCATGATGGCGCTGGCACGCGATCTCCCCGCCGCCAATGCCTCCACGCAGGCCGGCAAGTGGGAAAAGAACCGCTTCATGGGCACGGAGCTTTACGGCAAGGTTCTGGGCCTTATCGGTGCAGGCAATATCGGCTCCATCGTGGCCGACCGCGCCAAGGGATTGAAGATGCGCGTCGTCGCGTTCGATCCTTATCTCTCGCCGGAACGTGCCGCCGATCTCGGCATCGAGAAAGTGGAGCTTAACGATCTGCTCGCGCGTGCGGATTTCATCACGCTGCACACGCCGCTTACGAATGACACGCGCAACATCATCTCCGCCGACGCGATCAACAAGATGAAGAAAGGCGCGCGCGTCATCAATTGCGCACGCGGCGGATTGGTCGATGAAAAGGCGCTGAAAGCGGCGCTCGATTCCGGCCATCTCGCGGGTGCGGCGCTCGATGTGTTCGAGGAAGAACCGGCGAAGGAAAACGTGCTGTTCGGCAATGACAAGGTTGTGGCGACGCCGCATCTCGGCGCCTCCACGGCGGAAGCGCAGGAGAATGTCGCGCTGCAGGTGGCCGAACAGGTTTCGGATTATCTGCTGACGGGCGCGATCGTGAATGCGCTCAACATGCCGTCTATCAGCGCGGAAGAAGCGCAGAAGGTGCGGCCCTGGATCACGCTTGCCGAAAAGCTCGGCGCGTTTGCGGGCCAGCTCACCGATACGAGCCTGCAATCGGTGGATATTCTGTATGAAGGCACCGCCGCCACGCTCAATCAGCGCGCGCTGACGCAGGCCGTGCTTGCGGGATTGCTCAAGCCCACACTGTCCGAAGTGAATATGGTCAATGCGCCCGTTGTCGCGAAAGAACGCGGCATCAAGGTGAGCGAAACGCGCCGCGACCGGCAGGGAATTTATGAGGGATATATCAAGATCACCGTGACGCTTGCCGACGGCACGACGCGCCGCGTGGCGGGCACGGTGTTCTCCGATGGACGCCCGCGCCTCATCCAGATCAAGGACATCAACATGGACGCGGAGTTTGCGCCGCACATGTTGTACGTCATCAATGAGGACAAGCCCGGCTTCATCGGCCGCCTCGGCACGCTGCTCGGCGATGCGAAGGTCAATATCGCGTCGTTTGCACTGAGCCGCAGTGCGCCCGGCGCGGATGCCATCGCGCTTATCGAAGTGGATGGCGCACTCGGCCCATCCGTACTCGCGGAGATCCGCAAACTGCCGCTCGTGAAGCAAGCCAATCATCTTGCATTCTGAAGGCGCGCGTCCCATCTAAAGGCGACGGACGGAGAACGTCATGTCGCCGGAACTAGCCGTTATCCTCATCTGGGTGGTCTGGGCCGTTTCGTGGTACGCCGCGGCCGCGTGGTCCGCGCGCACGCAAAACCGCCCGCCTGCAGGCAGCGAAGCCCTGTCCCGCAGTTGCACGATCATCGGCGCGATATTGCTGTTCGGCGTCTATTCCCGACATCACCATGCGCCGACGCAGTTGTGGCAGCTTGGCGAACATGCGAATTGGCTCATGGCCGCGCTCACCTTCGCCGGTTTCGCGTTCTGCTGGTGGGCGCGCATTCATCTGGGCCGATTATGGTCGGCCAGCATCACGCGGAAAGAGGGCCACCACATCATCGATACGGGGCCTTACGCGCTTGTGCGCCATCCGATCTATACGGGCATCATCCTCGCGTCGTTCGCGACCGCCGCCGAGAAGGGCACGGGCGTCGCGCTCGCTGGCGCGATCGTCATGACCATTGGCTGGTACCTCAAAGCGCGCACGGAGGAACGTTTCCTGCGCGAAGAATTAGGCGCGGCCGATTACGATGCTTATGCGCAGCGCGTTGCGATGCTCGTGCCGTTTGTGAAAATATAATACTGCTTCCTCAACCTAATACCGTCATTGTCCGGTCCTGAGCTTTTGCGAAGGATCCGGGCAATCCATTTTCTTTTTCGCAAAAACAAATTGGATCACCCGGACAAGCCGGGTGATGACGGAAAATAGAATGGTTTAAGTCATTTCCCTTTGTAATCGCCCTGACGTTTTTCAAAGAACGCCGTAACCGCTTCGTGATGATCCTCGCTCAAATGCGCGAGCGATTGCATCGCAGCACTCATCTCCATGATCGTATCGAAGCTTGTGTTCATGCCTTCGCGCATCATGCGCTTGGTCATACGCAACACATCCGGCGGCTGGCGGCAGATGCGGCCGCCAAGCGCGCGTGCCTCCTCCATCAATTGCGCGGCAGGCACAACGCGCGAGACGAGATTCCAGGCGAGTGCCGTCTCAGCATCGATCGTATCGCCCGTGAAGAACAATTCGGCGGCGCGCGCATGGCCGATGATGCGCGGCAGGATCCACGATCCGCCATCGCCCGGCACGAGGCCGATCTTCAGGAACGTCGCACCGAACACGGCATTGTCCGCCGCGATGCGCATATCGGCCAGGCACGCGACGTCATTGCCGAGGCCTATGGCAGGCCCGTTCACGGCCGCGATCATCGGCACTTCGATCCCCCAAAGCGAACGCACGATGCGATGAATCCCATTGCGGTAGCGCTCGCGGATATGCACGCCACCGCCCGCGAACGCGCCGCTGCGCTCGCGCATCGCCTTCACATTGCCGCCCGCCGAAAACGCGCTGCCCGCGCCCGTCAGGATCACACAGCGCACCTCGCGATCTGCGTTGATGCGCGCGGCGGCCTCCGCGAACAATTCGCCGTCGCCCTCCTCGCCAAGCGGATTGCGACTCTCGGCGCGGTTGATCGTCAGCGTGACCAAATGGCCTGATTTTTCGAACAAAAGTGCGGACAAGCGGGCCTCCGTGAAACGTCAACGAGACGTTAACATCCGGCCCCACAAAGCGAAAATGTCCTTTAACCTCCGTCTGCCACTATGGGTTGGCGAGACCGGGACCGATCCGTGCAGAGTAGCAAGCAACCGATGGGCGGAATGCGCGCCAACGCAGGCGACGGCTCGATTCTGGCCGGCGTGAAAGGTTTGCGCGAGTCTTTCCGCCGTTCGTTTGCGCCCACAAGCCACGCCGATCTGCGGCTTGTCGATCTGCAGCTCGACATGGGGCGTAAGGCGTCTGCGCCATTGTGGATCGTGCTGACGGTGAGCGCCGTGCTGCTCGCGGCCGCGAATTACAATTGGGTGTGGTGGCCGTGGCTTATCGCATTCGTGGCGCTCGCCGCGGGCGCGAATATCGGGCTTGAATTCCGCTATCGCCAATTCATGGAAGGCTTCGATCACTCGCCAGAAGCGGTGCGCGAACGCGCCCGGATAATGGTGATGCATTTCGCGCTTATGAGTGCTGCATGGTGCTCGATGGGCTTCTTCCTGTGGGCGCCGGGCATATTGAGCAATCACATGCTCGTTATTCTCTTTCTCGCATGCACGCTTTCGGGATGGGCGTCCATCGGCTCCTATCACCTCGCGACATGCTATGCGACGCTGCCTTTCTATCTTCTCGCGCTGACCTTCCCGCCGATCTTCGGTGGCGATTGGATCGATCTCATGCTCGCCGGAACCTCGGCGGGCTTCTGGATGCTCATGACGACGAATGCGCTCGCCAATTACGACACGAACGAGAAGATGCTGCGGCTTGAAGATGAGCGCGAACGCCTTATCGGCGATCTCAAGAAAGCCAAGGACCTCTCGGATCGCGCGCGCGACCGTGCCGAAACCGCAAGTCGCGCGAAATCCGATTTCCTCGCCAATGTGAGCCATGAATTGCGCTCACCGCTCAATGCGATCCTCGGCTTCTCCGAAATCGTTTCGAACCGCATGCCGGGCGCATCGCTCGATCAATATTCCGAATATGGCGGCTATATCCACGAAGCGGGATCGCATCTGCTTGCGCTCATCAACGATATTCTCGACCTGTCCAAGATCGAGGCGGGCCGCCTCACGCTTCAAGAAACCGAAGTCGATGTGACGCGCGTCTTCGAAGATTGCGTGCGCATGATGCGCGTGCGCGCGGAGAAAGCTAGCGTGCTGCTTTCGATCCATGTGGAGCAGAATTTCCCGCGCCTTCATGCCGATGAACGCGCGATGCGCCAGATCGTCGTCAATCTCGTCTCCAACGGCATCAAATTCACGCCAGGCGAAGGCCGCGTGAAATTGTTCGCGCGCATGGTGGCCGACCGCACGCCCGCATTCGGCGTCGTCGATTCGGGCGTAGGCATTGCGCCGGAAGATTTGAATCGCGTGTTTGAAAGCTTCGGTCAGGGTCGCCACGAAGCGCTTGTGGCGGACAAGGGCACGGGCCTCGGACTTCCCATTGTGAGGGGTTTGGTCGAAGCACATGGCGGCAGCGTGAAACTCGAAAGCACGCAAGGCCAGGGCACGAGCGTCACGATCCTTCTGCCGAAGCACCGCGCGGTTACGCCGGAACCGATGGCGATTGCGGTTTAATTAGTATCAAACACACCTTTTCCGTCATGGCCGGATTCAATCCGGCCATCCATCGCGTTCGCTTCGGCGAACGCAAAAGAGTCATTCCGACACGCAGACGCGCGTCGGATGGATGGCAGGGCTTGACCCTGCCATGACGTTGAGTGTTTGATTTAAGCTTTACTCAGCGCCGCGAAACGTTTCACATGATGTTCGACATTGCCGAACAATGTGTCGAGCATCGTGACATGCTCGAAGTAGTGACCGACATTCAATTCCTCGGTCATGCCGATGCCGCCATGGATCTGCACGGCTTCCTGACCGACGTGACGGCCCGCTTTGCCCATTTGCACTTTCGCGGCTGACGCGGCTTTCTTGCGTTCCTTGTCACTCGCGTCGAGTTTCAGTGTCGCCATGAGCGTGATCGAAACCGATTGCTCATAGCTCGTGAACATATCGACCATGCGGTGCTGCAAAGCCTGGAATTTGCCGATGGGGATACCGAATTGCTTGCGCGTCTTCGAATAATCGACCGTTGTATCGACAAGCACTTTCATCGCGCCCGTCGCTTCCGCGCAGTGTGCCGCAATCGCGTGATCGACGATGCGTTCGATAAGCGGCAAGCCACCATCGAGTTCGCCGATAAGCCGCGAGGCAGGTACTTCGACATTCTCGAATGTGAGTTCGCTCGCGCGCAATCCATCGACGGTCGGGAAATCGCGCGCGGAAAGCCCGTTCGACTTTTTGTCCACGAGGAAGACGCTGATGCCTTTCTCGTCGCGTCCGCTGCCGCCCGTGCGCGCGGTGACGATGAGCTGATCGGCCCAGGGCGCGCCGATCACCACGGATTTGTGGCCGTTCAGCACAAAGCCTGAGCCCTGCTTCTTCGCAGTCGTCGCGAGGTCGGCAAGATTGTAGCGGCCTTTCGGCTCCGCAAATGCGAACGCCATCATCGTTTCGCCGCTTGCGATCTTGGGCAGGAATTCCTGCTGCAACGCGTCCGAGCCGCCCTGCATGAGGAACCCGCCGCCGATGACGACAGTCGGCACATAAGGTTCGACCACAAGCGCGCGGCCGAATTCTTCCATCACGATCAAGGTCTCAAGCACGCCACCGCCAAGCCCGCCATGCGCTTCGGGCAGCGATGCCGCGAGCAGCCCAAGTTCGGCGAATTGCGCCCAGTTCTTGGGATCGCGGCCGGCCTCGCTCAATGTGAACTTTCGCCAGTCCTCGAATTTGTAATTGTCCGCGATGTATTTCGCGACCGAATTGCGCAGCAGCGTCTGCTCTTCGCTATAGGAAAAGTCCATGGTTCTTCCCTGAAGTGGCGGCGTCGCCGCTTATAATCCCAACACGGCCTTGGCGATGATGTTGCGCTGGATTTCGTTCGATCCGCCATAGATCGAAGTTTTGCGCATGTTGAAATAGCGCCCGGCGCTGCCCAGCGCATAATCCGGCCCGACATACACATTGTCGCCGAGGCCCTTCTCGTTCGGATAGGCGTAGTAGCCGACCGCCTCCATCACGAGTTCGGTGATGCGCTGCTGAATCTCCGTGCCCTTGATCTTGAGGATGGAGCTTTCCGGCCCCGCCATCTGGCCTTTGGATTCCGCGGCAAGCGTGCGCAATTCGGTATATTCGAGCGCCGCCAGATCGATCTCCAGTTCCGCAACCTTGCGGGAGAATTCGTCCGTCTCCAGCAACGGCGTGCCGTCCACGGTTTCGGCGGTTGCGATATCCTTCAGCCGCTCGATCGCGCGTTTGGAACGCGCCACGCCCGCAATGCCGGAGCGTTCGTTGACGAGCAGGAATTTGGCGTAGGTCCAGCCCTTATTCTCTTCGCCGACGCGGTTCTCGACTGGCACCTTCACATTGTCGAAGAAAACCTCGTTCACTTCGCGCGCGCCGTCGAGAACGATGATCGGCTTGACGGTGATGCCGGGCGACTTCATGTCGATGAGCAGGAACGTGATGCCTTCCTGCTGCTTGACGTTGGGATCGGTGCGAACGAGGCAGAAGATCATGTCGGCGAATTGCGCCAGCGTGGTCCAGGTCTTCTGGCCATTGACCACATAGTGATCACCGTCACGCAGGGCGCGGCAACGCAAGGACGCCAGGTCCGATCCCGCGCCGGGCTCGGAATAGCCCTGGCTCCACCAATCGTCGCCGGAGAGAATGCCCGGCAGATATTTCTTCTTCTGCGCGTCGTTGCCGAAGGTGTAGATAACCGGCGCCACCATCGTCAGGCCGAACGGCAGCAAAATCG
>DATHQA010000060.1:0-4958 GCA_035483375.1 Rhizomicrobium sp.
GTCGTGCCGGTGCGGGCGCCCGTACCGATTGCGTTCATCGCGGCATGCATCCCCGTCGATAGCGCCATGCTGGCGCGGTTGCGCGAGATTTCGCTCGATCAGCGTTCGATCGCGCTTGCCACGCGCGATGCGTCGGGCAAGTGGATCACCGTCGCTGAAAGCGGACGAGGGCCGAAGGAAGCGCTCTCTGTTGCCGTGCCGAAAGCAAACGGGCCGCATGCCCAGGAGCGCAGCATCGGCGGGCGCGATTTCCTCACCGTCACCGCGCCGCTCAAAACCGCGCATGCGAGCGCGCCTATATTCGCCGTGCTCGATTATCCGATGGATGAGATGCTCGCGCCCTATCGCGCGATAGCCTTGCCTATCCTGTTCGTGTCGCTTGGCGTGCTTGTGCTCGCATTGCTTGGTGCGATGCTCATGGTGAATTCCTTCTCGCGACCGCTTGAAGATCTCGCGGGCGCGGCGCGGCGCATTGCGGATGGCGATTACACGCGGCCTGCGCGCTTGAAACAGCGTGACGAAATCGGCCATCTCGGCGACGCGCTTATCAACATGACGTGCTCGATCGCCGAACGCGAGGCGGCGCTGACATCCGCCATCGGCGCGCTTGAAGTCGCGCGCAACGCCGCCGTGCGTGCGAATGAGGCGAAATCGCAATTCCTCGCCAATATGAGCCACGAATTGCGCACCCCGCTCAATGCCATTGTCGGTTTCGGGGAAATGCTTTCTGGCGAAGTGCTCGGACCCTTGAGCAATAAGCGCTATCTCGAATACGCGCACGACATCACCGATAGCGGCCGCCATTTGCTGGGCCTTGTCGCCACGATGCTCGACCTCGCCGATTTCGAGGCGGGCAATATGAGCCTTGAGAAAAAGCGCATATCGCTCGCGGAGCTCATGCAGAATTGCGTGACGGTCATTCGCCCGATTGCGGAGAAAGCGAATGTGCAGCTTATCGCGTCGGGCGATCTCACACTCCTGCCGGAGATGGAAGGCGACAGCGTGAAGCTGGGCCAGGCCGTCACGGGAATTTTGCACAATGCGGTCAAGTTCACGCCCGCAGGCGGCCAGGTCGAGATCTCCGCGGTCATGAACAGCGGCGTGGTGAAGCTTCGCATAGAGGATTCCGGCATCGGCATGCGCGAGGAAGATGTCGCCGTCGTCATGCGGCCGTTCCATCGCCTGCGGTCCGCGTTGGACGGCCAGCATCAGGGCACAGGCCTGGGCCTTCCCTACGCCAAAGCGATCATTGATCAGCATGGCGGCGATATCGCCATCGAAAGCCAATTCGGTCACGGCACGATCGTCGAAATCTCGCTGCCGAGTTTGACGGCGAAGCTGGAGCGCGCGGCGTGAGCCGCCGCGTTCCATTCCTGCTCGCGGCGCTGCTCATGAGCGGCCGCGCCTATGCCGTCGATTTCAATTTCGAAGGCTATGGCGAATTTCGCGGTGCCTATGCCGATGGCGAGAAATCCTATCTCGATGGCGGCTTGGGCAAATTGCGTTATGGCGGCGATGACACGCAAGGCCAGTTCTATGCCGTGGGGCAGGGCCATGCGCAGATCCTGCCGGAATTGTCGGCGGTCGTTGTGGGCCGTCTCGATCCCTATCACGAACTCGGCATCGATATGCTCGAAGCCTATCTGCGCTATCGTCCCATTTCGACGAATGCGTGGAGGTTCACATTCAAGGCCGGCGCGTTCTTCCCGCCTTTCTCGCTCGAGAACACCGAAATCGGCTGGACGAGCTATTGGACGATCACGCCATCCGCGATCAATTCGTGGATCGGCGATGAATTGCGCACCATCGGCACCGAAGGCAAGGTCGAATGGCGCGGTGGCGATTGGGGCACGCTGAGTCTCACCGGCGCGCTTTACGGCTGGAACGAACCGGCGGGCGTGTTGATGGCCGATCGCGGCTGGGCGCTCGATGACAGGCCCGCCGGATTGTTCGAGCACACGCGCGAGCCGGACGCGATGGCCGCGTTGTTCGGCGCGCCTGTGCCGCTGCAGACGGAATTGTTCTCCGAGATGGATGGTCACGTCGGCTGGTATCTGCAAGGCGCATGGGATGTGCCGGACATCGGCAAGATCGAAGTCGCGCGTTACAAGAACCAGGCCGACGATGCGGCGGAGAAGAACGGCGCGTTCGCTTGGGAAACGCATTTCTACAGCGCGGGCGCCGAAACTTCTTGGCACGACTTCACACTGATGGCGCAGGGCATGAACGGCTACACCGCTATCGAACCTGTCGAGGATGTGGAATTCGAAACCACTTTCAAATCCGTCTATGCGCTTGCCGGTTGGGAGCATGGCGATTGGCGCGCGGCCATTCGTGCTGACGTGTTTCAGACGCGCGAGGAAAATCCGGGTGTGCCCTTGCCCACGAGCGAGGATGGCCATTCGTTTACCGCCGCGGGCACATGGGTGCCCTACGGCTGGCTGCGCCTGACGGCCGAGGCGATTTATGTCGATTCCACGCGCGATCAGCGCGCGGTCGTGGGCATCGACCCGCACCAGACGCAGACACAGCTCCAGCTTCTCGCGCGATTCTATTATTAGAGACTTTACCTCCCCCATTGTGGGGGGGGCGGCGAACGGAGTGAGCCGGGTGGGGGTGGCTTTCGACATCGCCCACCACCCGACGCAATTCGCTTCGCTCATTGCATCGACCTCCCCACAAAGGGGGAGGTGAAATAATGTGGCTCATGCTAAACACCTCGCCATGAGCGGCTATACCGAACGTTTCCTGCGCGTGCCCGATGGGCTTTCTTTGTTCGCGCGCGACTATGCGCCCGCGGGCGGCGAGGCGAAGGGTTTGCCTGTCATCTGCCTGCATGGCCTTACGCGCAATTCCGCCGATTTCGATGTACTGGCCGAACGCATCGCAGCGATGGGACGCCGCGTGATCGTGCCCGATGTGCGCGGGCGCGGCCGCTCCGACAACGATCCGCAGGCTGAGCGTTATCGTCCCAATATCTATGTGGGCGATACGGTAGCGTGGCTCGATGCGCTTGGCGTCCCGCGCGCGATTTTTGTCGGCACATCGATGGGCGGCATCATCACGATGTTGGCCGCCGTGATGGCGGGCAACCGCATCGCCGCCGCCGTGCTCAACGATATCGGGCCGGAGGTCGACACGCGCGGCATTGCGCGCATCGCAAGCTATGTCGGCAAGGAAGGTCCGTTCGAGTCGTGGGATGTGGCGATCGCCGCCGTGCGCGAAATGCAGTTGAGCAATTTCCCGAACGGTGACGATGCGTTCTGGAAGGGTTTCGCGCGCTGCGTGATGCGCGAGAAAAATGGCCGCGTCGAATTCGCCTACGATCCCGCGATCTCGCAAGGTTTTTCGAGCGGCCCTGTGCCAAGCATGGTTCCGTTGTTCGAGGCACTCGCGCGCGTGCCTGTGCTCGTCGTGCGCGGTGCGCTGAGCGATCTGCTCGCGCCCGCAGGCGTCGATGTGATGAAACGCATTAAATCAGATCTCGACTATGCCGAAGTGCCGGGCGTGGGCCACGCGCCTACTTTGAATGAGCCTGTGGCTTGGGGCGCGATTGAGAAATTCCTTATGAAATTGCCGTGAAGGGGCGGATATGGAAATCAATGGCGTTGCGCATATATTTCTGACAGCGGGGAATTTCGAAAAGAGCCGCGAATTCTATCGCCAATTGCTGCCGTTTCTGGGCATGAAATGCGTGCTCGATACCGACGCGCTTTATTACTGCGTCGGTGGGCGCACGGCGGTGGGCATTGCAGCGCCCGATCCGCAACATGAAGGCGAGCGTTTCGTGCAGCGCCGCGTGGGCTTGCATCATCTATGCTTCCGCGCCCGCGAACGCGCGCATATCGACGAGATGCACGAGTTTCTTCTCAAGACAGGCGCGACCATCGTGCATGGCCCGCAGGAAGATTTTTATGCGCCCGGCTATTACTCCGTGCTGTTCGAGGATCCGGATGGCGTGCGGCTTGAGGTCAATCACATACCGGGCCGTGGGCTTCTGGAACGCGCGCCGGAATGAGCGAAGTCGAGCGCATCGCGGATGCGATTATCCGCGAAATTGGCCCCAATATCGTTCTCGGTCTGCCGCTGGGCCTCGGCAAGGCGCCGCATCTTGCCAACGCGCTTTACGCGCGCGCGGCTGCCGACCGTTCGATCAGACTCACGATCTTCACGGCGCTGACGCTCGAGAAACCGCGCTATGCGAACGATCTCGAACGCCGCTTTCTTGAGCCTGTGATCGAGCGGCTGTTCGGCGGATATCCCGATCTCGCTTACGCGCATGCGTTGCGGCACGGCACATTGCCGCCGAATATCGAGGTCAACGAGTTCTTCTTCCTCGCGGGCCAATGGCTCAACGTGCCGCATGCGCAGCAAAGCTATATTTCCGTGAATTACACGCATGCATACCGCGATCTCATCGCGCGCGGCGTCAATGTCGTGACGCAATTGGTTGCGAAACGCGGTGATCGCTACAGTCTCTCGTGCAACACCGACACGACGCTGGATATGTTGAAGGCGCGCGCGGCGGGCGCTGTGAAATTCATGCTCGTCGGTCAGGTCAATTCCGAATTGCCGTTCATGGAAGGCGAGGGCGATCTGCCGCAAAGCGAATTTGCACATATTCTCGACGATCCATCCGTCGAATTTCCGTTGTTCGCGCCGCCGAACGAGCCGGTGGGGCTTACCGAATATGCGATCGGTCTCAACGCCGCGCGCCTCATTCCCGACGGCGGCACGTTGCAGATCGGCATTGGGCGCGACGGCGATGCGGTCGCTCAGTCGCTCATCTTTCGGGACAAGCATAATGCGATTTTTCGCGAAGCCGCCGCAGCACTTTCGCCGCATGACGAACTGAAATCCGAACTCGGCACATTCGAGGTCGGTCTGCACGGCGTCAGCGAAATGCTTGTGCCGAGTTTTCTGGCGCTTATCGATGCGGATGTGTTGAAACGCGCGGT
>DATHQA010000061.1:0-4671 GCA_035483375.1 Rhizomicrobium sp.
TGCAGCGCGCCGAACAGGCTGGAGTTCATGTCCTTCCATGTCACGATGCGCGTGCCCATGCCGGAAACTTGCGCGATCCGGCCTTGCAGACTCTCGAGGTGATCGGGATCGGCCACCATCACCTCCAGCCCATTCACGCCCGCGCCCGTGTTGAAATACAACTGCGCTTCGGACAGCGGCATGAAGATGAAGGTTTCGTCATACTCGCTCATGCCGATATTGAACGTGCCCGCGATCGTATAGGTCTTCACGCGCGGCGTGGTGCCGAACGGCGTCACATTCCCGCGCGGCGCGATGAGCGTGATGTCGAGGCCGGGGCCGACGCCGAGTTTGCTCGCAAGCCGCGAACCCACAATCACGCTGTCGCCGCCTTCAAACCGCGCAAGTGCGCCGGGCGAAAGATTTTTCGAAACCGTCGTGAGCGTTTCGAGATCGCCGCGCCGCATGCCGCGCACAAGCGCGCCGGACGAAATGCCATCCGCCGTCGCCATCACCTGCCCGTCCACGATGGGCGCCACGCGCACGACACCGGGCACGGCACGCACGCGCGCGGCATCCGCATCGAAATTGTTCAGATTGCCGCCAAGCCCCTGCACGATGACATGGCCGTTGAGGCCCAGAATGCGCGAAAGCAATTCATGGCGGAAACCGTTCATCACCGACATGACGATGATGAGCGTGGCCACGCCGAGCGCGATGCCGATAAGCGAGAACCCTGAAATGACGGAAACGAAACTCTCCTTGCGCTTGGCGCGCAGATAGCGCAGCGCGATCATCCATTCGAAGCTTGCAAAGGCGCGTGTCGGAGCGGCCATATCAGCGCGCGGTGAAACGGTTGGCAGCGCTTTCAAGCGACATCTCTTCTTTCGTACCCGTGGCGCGCGTTTTCACTTCGATCGTGCCGTTTTCGAGACCGCGCGGGCCGACGACGATCTGATAGGGAATGCCGATAAGGTCCATACTCGCGAATTTCGCGCCGGGCCGTTCGGACGTATCGTCGTAGAGCACATCGCGGCCTGCGGCGGTGAGCTTCGCATACAGGTCTTCACATGCGGCATCGGTCTTCGCGTCGCCGGATTTCAGATTGAGGATCGCCACATCGAAAGGTGCGACAGGTGCAGGCCAGATGATGCCCGCATCGTCATGGCTCGCTTCGATGATCGCGCCGACCAGCCGCGAAACGCCGATGCCGTAGGAGCCGCCCTCGACGGGCACTTCCTTGCCGTCCGGCCCCGCGACCACAGCCTTCATCGGCGCAGAATATTTGGTGCCGAAATAGAAAATCTGCCCGACCTCGATGCCGCGCGCCGCAAGCCGCTTGTCCTCCGGCACTTCGCGTTCGAACCGCGCCTGATCGTGCACATCCTCCGTCGCCGCATATAAAGATGTGCGCTGGCGCACGATGGGCTCCAGATCGGAATCGAAATCGACATCCGCGCCCGGTATGGGCATGTCGAGCAGATCGCTGTGACAGAACACACCACTTTCGCCCGTTTCCGCGAGCACGATGAATTCGTGGGAAAGATCGCCGCCGATCGGCCCTGTCTCCGCACGCATCGGGATCGTCTTCAATCCCATGCGCGAAAACGTGCGCAGGTAGGCGACATACATTCTGTTGTACGAACGCCGCGCGCCTTCGATATCGAGATCGAAGGAGTATGCGTCCTTCATGAGGAATTCGCGCCCGCGCATCACGCCGAACCGCGGCCTGATCTCGTCGCGGAATTTCCATTGAATATGATAGAGATTGAGCGGCAGGCTTTTATAGGAACGTACATATGAGCGGAAAATCTCCGTCACCATGTCTTCGTTCGTGGGACCGTAGATGAGTTCGCGTTCATGCCGGTCCTTGATGCGCAGCATCTCCGGCCCATAGGCGTCATAGCGGCCGGTTTCGCGCCACAGATCGGCCGGCTGCAGCGTCGGCATAAGGATTTCGACGGCGCCCGCGCGGTTCATTTCCTCGCGCACGATCTGCTCGATTTTGCGCAACACCCGATGGCCGAGCGGCAGCCAGGCATAGATGCCCGCCGCCTCCTGGCGCACAAGCCCCGCACGTAGCATGAGCCGGTGAGATACAATCTGTGCCTCCGCCGGCGTTTCACGCAACAAAGGAAGAAAAAATCGGGACACGCGCATCGGAATCCTGCTCCGTGAAACTCGCTGGCGCTCTTCTTACGGAACCATGCGGCCAAGGGCAAATTCCGCACGAATGCTCAGAAAACTCTACGATTCCATTACGCTTCTTTAGCAGCGCCGCGCTATAGTGGCCGCTATCACAGGCTGCCTGCCGCCCTCCGGTAGGCTGGTCCGAACGCCCCCGGCAGCCCCCCTGTCGGGGGCTTCGCTTTTTGGGCTAGGCGGAACTTTTGCGGCGCGCGCGCCTTACCAAGACAGGTCCAAGGAGCATGAAATCATGCGCGCGGGGGTTTTGATATGCGGCGCGGCGTTCGCGATATTCATCGGTGCGGCGCAAGCGCAGGAAACAACGGCCGGCAATTCCACCTGGGCGCTTTATTACTTCCGCTGCCTCGACACGCATCGCCGTCACATTCTCGTCACGCAGATCGGCACGCCGACATTCGCGCTGGATGGTCCGACGGCGATGCCTGCCGCGTTGAAGATCTTGTCGCGAGGCGCAGCGAAGCAGACGAAACATGCCTGCGATCCAAAGACGGTTTATCTGCGCGGGCCGTTCACAAGCCCGCAGGAAGCGCAGAACGATTACGACGCCAATCTCAAGATGATGCATGAGCGCCACCCCGGCCTGCCCGTCATCAATTTCAAAATCCCCAAAGGTGCGGATGCTGTGCTGCCTCCGAGTCACAAAAAGGCAACGTCGCAATAGGTTTTTAACGTGGCATGAAAGTGGCGTGACAAGTCCGCGCGCCTCAATTATCAAAGCGGCGTCGGCTTAAGGCCGAGTTCAGGGGGAGCCGCTTATGCGGCGGCGAAGGCCGGGCAACCGGCCTTTCGCATTTCTGGTTGTTCCCGTTCAGAGAACGACGATGTTCGCGAGCACAAGCCCATAAAATATCGCCCACATCACAACGCCGCCCGCTGTCGCAAACATGAATTTCTTCGGCAGACCATGACCGGGATCGGCCTCCGGTCCGCCCATGCGGATCGGCAGCACGATAAACAACGCCAGAAACCACAGGATGATGAATGCGCCGACGAGAACGACCTGGCGCATTTGGGTTTACGCCTGTTCGAGTTCGATGAGCGTGCCGTTAAAATCGCGCGGATGCAGGAACACGACAGGTTTGCCGTGCGCGCCGATACGCGGCTTGCCGGTGCCCGTGATGGTTGCACCGTGCTCGCGCATCTGCGCGCACGCGGCTTCGATATCTTCGACCTCGTAGCAGACATGATGAATGCCGCCGCCCGGATTCTTCTCGAGGAATTTCGTGATCGGCGAATTCTCGCCAAGCGGCTCCAGCAATTCGATCTTCGTGTTGGGCAGTTCGACGAACACGGTCGTCACGCCATGATCGGGTTGCGGTACCTCACCGGAAACCTTCGCGCCCAGCGTGTCGCGATAGATGGCGGTCGCCGCCTTGATGTCCTTGGTCGCAATGGCGACGTGGTTCAGCTTTCCGATCATATTGGTTCCCGGCAATGGCGAAGGTCCGATATAGAACGAACTCTCATAGCTCCACAATCTCGACCCGCGCGACGGGCTTCTTGCCCCAGGCGTCCGCGGCGGCACGGCGCGCGGCGCGTCGCACGCTCTCCTTGAGCGCCTCGGCACCCGTCCGCGGACTGTGATGGCGAAGCGCGCCCTCCACCGCCTCGCGCACGGGCGCATGGATCGGCTCCGGAATGCCCTCGAACATAATCGCCGGATCGGCTGCCGCACGGCCTTTGCGGTCGAGCACAAGCGTCACCGCGATGAGGCCCGCAAAGCCCATCGCGCGGCGAATGCGTGTGACGCCCTCACCTTCCGCAAGCAGCACGCGCCCATCCAGATGCATGCGGCCCACGGGCACCTCGTCCACGATCTCGGCATGGTCCGGCGCAAGACGGATAAGCTGGCCGTTCTCCGGCACGATGGCCTCCGGCACCTGAAGCGAGCGTGCAAGACGCGCATGCTCCTCCTGATGCCGCCGCTCGCCATGCACAGGGATCGCAATGCGCGGCCGCGTCCAGCGATACATCTGCGAAAGCTCCTCCTGGCATGGATGGCCGGAGACATGGACGAAATGGTCCTGCTCCGTGAGCATCCGGACGCCGAGCGCAGAAAGCTTGTTCTGCATCTCGAAGATCGCGAGTTCGTTGCCCGGAATGACGCGCGAGGAAAAAATCACCGCATCGCCGGGACCGAGGCTCACATTCTGATGCTCGCCGCCTGCGATGCGCGAAAGCGCCGAACGCGGCTCGCCCTGACTACCCGTGCAGAGATAAAGCACGCGACGCGGCGGCAGATGCGCAGCCTCTGCTTCATCGAGAGGCGTGGGGAAATCCTTCAGATAACCCGTCTCACGCGCGGCGGCGACAATGCGATGCATCGAGCGGCCGACAAGCACGAGTGCGCGCTTGGTTTGCCGCGCGGCTTCGCCGACCGTTTGCAGCCGCGCGACATTGGACGCAAACGCCGTCACCGCAACGCGGCCCTTGAGCGTGCTTATCAATTGGATAAGGCTTTCCCGCACACGCGCTTCCGATCCC
>DATHQA010000062.1:0-3547 GCA_035483375.1 Rhizomicrobium sp.
TTGAGGCGACGGCGAAACGCGTGCGTGCGCGCCTGTTCGTGCGCACGGAATTGTGCCGCTCCGGCCATGTTATGCATGGCGGTGCGCTCATGGCGTTTGCCGATCTTGTCGGCTCGATCGGCGCATTCCTCAATCTGCCGGAGGGCGCGAGCACCACGACGATCGAAAGCAAGACGAATTTCATCGGGGCAGCGAAGGAAGGCTCGACCGTTGAAGCGGAATCGACACCGCTGCACGTCGGCCGCCGCAGCTCTGTGTGGCAGACGCATATCAAGCGCGAAGACGGGAAGCTGTTAGCCGTCGTTACTCAGACTCAGATGGTCATCTAAGGAATTAGATTTCCACCATATCGAAATCGCCTTTGGACGCACCGCAATCGGGGCAGGCCCAATCGTCCGGCACGTCTTCCCAGCGCGTGCCCGGCGCGATGCCGTCATTCGGCCAGCCTTGCGCTTCATCGTAGACGTAGCCGCAGCAGGCGCATTTCCATTTGCGAGTGTTCACGCGTCACCGTTCAGCGGTTGGAAATCGATCTTCTCGCACACCGCGCAATCGGGACACGGCCAATCATCGGGGATTTTTGCCCACGGCGTTCCCGGTGCGAGACCCTCACGCAGAAAGCCACGCGTCTCATCGTATACGAACCCACAATCGGGACATTTGTAAGCAGCCACGGCGCAGTCCGGAATTAAATCGCTTCCGCGTAACGCAGCAATTTCTCGCGCTTCGCCGGATAGAGATTGGCCTTGCTGAGATCGCCGTTGAAATGCGCCTTCACGCGCTTGTCCATGACGTGAAACCATAGCGGCGGCACATAAGCGAGCACGAGCATGCCGGCATAACCGGAGGGCAACTGCGGGCTGTCGTCGAAGTGGCGCAGCGCCTGAAACCGCCGCGTCGGATTGGCGTGATGATCGGAATGCCGCTGCAATTGATAGAGGAACAGGTTCGTCACCAGATGATTGCTGTTCCACGAATGACGCGGCGCGCAACGCTCGTAACGGCCCGTCGAATCCTTCTGCCGCAGCAAGCCGTAATGCTCGATGTAATTGACGACTTCGAGCAGCGAAGCACCGTAAAACGCCTGGATCAATAGGAACGGCAGTGCAGCCCAGCCGACAAACGTGGTGATCGCGCCGAACAGCACAATCGTCATCGCCCAGGCTTGCAGATTGTCGTTGTCGAGACTCCACACGCTTTTGCCTGCGCGCGCGAGACGATCCTTCTCGATATTCCATGCCGAGACGAGGCTGCCGATCATCGTTCGCGGCAGGAATGCCCAAAAGCTCTCGCCCATCTTGGCGCTCGCGGGATCGTCAGGCGTCGCGACATTGCGATGATGGCCGCGATTGTGCTCGACATAGAAATGGCCATAGGCCACGGGCGCGAGCGTGATCTTGGAAAGCCAGCGCTCCAGCGAATCCTTCTTATGGCCGAGTTCGTGCGCGGTGTTGATGCCGATGCCGTTGACCATGCCGACGCTGAACACAAGCCCCGCATATTCGAGCCACGAGGTCGCGACATGCACGGCCAGCCACGCGCCCCAGATCGTGATGACGAATTGGGCCGGGATATAGGCATAGACGATGGCGCGATAATACGGATTGTTCTCAAGCTGGTTCACTGCGCTTTCGGGCGGATTGCTCGTATCCGTGCCGATGAACCAATCGAGAAGCGGAATCACCACATAGATGACGATGGGCAGGTTCCACAGCGCGATGCTGTTATGCGCGAACTGGAACGAGGCGAAGGCCGTCAGCAACAGGGCCGGGATGGCGGGGCTCAGAAGCCAGAGGTAGCGCTTTTTGTCTTTCCAGACGGCTTCCATGCTATTCCCCTGTCCAATGTGCCATTGTACAATGGCATTATTGATGCGAACCCGTCAAGTCCATAGTTTTGGGAATCATGGCTGGACCTTCCGAATTTACAATTGACGAATTGGCGCGCGAGGCGGGCACGACCGTGCGCAATGTGCGCGCCTATCAGGAGCGCGGCCTGCTGCCGCCGCCGCGGCGTGAGGGGCGGGCGGGCATCTATACCTCCGATCATCTCGGGCGGCTGCGCATCATCGCCTCGCTGCTCGAGCGCGGCTATTCGCTCGCCAATGTGGGGGAGCTTATCGAGGCATGGGAAGGCGGCCATGAGATCGGCAAGCTGCTCGGCCTCGAAGCGGCGGTGACGAGCCCGTGGAGCGATGAGGCGCCGGTCGTTCTGTCATTCGACCAGTTGCGCGAATTGTTCGGCGATGCATTCGATCAGAACGGCGTCGAAGAGGCAATCCGCATCGGTGTCGTCAAATTGCAGGGCGACGGCATCGAAGTGCCGAATATGAAACTTCTCAACATCGCCGCGATGCTCATGAAAGAAGGCGTGCCCGTCGATCAGCTGTTGACGGTCGTGCAGCGATTGCGCGGGCTTGTCGAACAGATGGCCGATGAGATCATCCAGCTCGTCGTCACGCATGTGTTCGACCGCTACGGCAAGGATGCGTTGCCGCCGCCGTCCGAAGCGCCGCGTCTAGCCGAACTCATCGAGAAATTGCGGCCCATGGCGATGGAGGCGGTGAATATCGAAGTCGCAGCCGCGATGAAGAAAGCCTCGGACAAGCATCTCGGCGACAGGCTTGCGCAGGCGCTGGAACATATCCGCGCCGCGCCGCAGGCCTCACATCGTCGTCTGCGTTCCTAATTCGACAACGCGGCCCGGCGGCAGATGATAGAATTTCGCTGGTGAAAGCGCGCGCCCGGCAAGCGCGATAAAAAGCCAGGTGCGCCAGCGCCCGAGTGCCGGATATTCGCCAAGCACAAGCGTTTCGTGACCGATGAAGAATGTCGTCGTCTCGACATCGATGGTCAGTCCGAACGCGCGCGCATCGCATAGCGATTTCGGAACATCCGGCATTTCGAAGAAGCCGTGCTGGATCTGCACGGTGTAAAAACCCTTGCCCAATTTCTCGACATGGATGCGCTGATTCGCGGACGCGAACGGCGTATCGGTCACATCGACATGCACAAGCACGACTTTCTCGTGCAGCACGCGATTGTGCTTGAGATTGTGCAACAGCGCGCCCGGCACGGAATCGAGGCGCGCGGACAGGAACACCGACGTTCCGGCCACGCGCAGCGGCGATTTGTCGGCGCGCTCCAGGAACAGTTTCAGCGGCATGGATTCGTTGCGCACGCGTTCAATATGAAGCCTGCGCCCGCGCCGCCATGTATCCATCGTGAGGAAGATCGCGGCCGCAATTGCGAGCGGAAGCCAGCCGCCCTGCACGATCTTCAAGCTGTTCGAGGCAAGGAATGCAATGTCGATAAGCCCGAACAGGCCGAAGACCGGAATGGCGAGCCGCAAGCCCCATCCCCATTGCCGTGTCGCGACCACACCCGCAAGGAATGCGCTGATCGCCATGACGCCCGTCACCGCGATACCATAAGCCGCCGCCAGCGCATCCGAACTCTTGAACACGAGCACGATGAGCACGACGCCGATGAGAAGCACGACATTGGCGTTCGGCACATAGATCTGTCCGAAATCGATGGCCGAGGTG
>DATHQA010000063.1:0-4127 GCA_035483375.1 Rhizomicrobium sp.
CTCGTCAACAACGCAGGCTATGGCATGGCGGGACCGTTCAAAGGCTCCGACATCAAGCAGCAGCTCGGCATGATCGATCTTAATGTGCGCGAGCTTGTCGAACTCACGCATATCTATTGGGACGGCATGCTCGCGAAGAAGCGCGGCGGCGTGCTCAACGTGGCATCCACGGCCGCGTTCCAGCCTGGCCCTTACATGGCGATCTATTACGCGACGAAGGCGTTCGTTATGTCGTTCTCCGAAGCCCTGTGGAAAGAAGCGCAAGGTACGGGCGTGCATGTGACATGCCTTTGTCCCGGCCCGACGGAAAGCAAATTCCACGACCGCGCAGGCACGGAAAAAGTACGCCTCATCAAATTCGCGCGCATGATGACATCGAAGGCCGTGGCGGAAATCGGCTACGCTGCGTTCAAGGCGAACAGGCGCGTCGTCATTTCGGGCTTGCAGAACGCGATCATGGCGAAGACCGTACCGTTCTCGCCGCGGCCCGTTGTGCTGGGCCTCGTCTCTTACCTCCAGAAAATGGCGATGTGACATGACAGGACGTGTCGAAGGAAAAGTCGCGCTCATCACAGGCGGCGCGCAAGGACTGGGCGAAGCAACGGCGCGCATGCTTGTGCGCGAAGGTGCCCACGTCGTCATCACCGACGTGAATGAGGCAGGCGCGAAAGCGGTTGCGGATTCGATCAATGCGGTGCGCGCAGGTGCCGCCATCGCATTGCATCACGATGTTACGAAGGAAGACGAATGGGTCGCAGTGCTTGCCGAAGCCGAACGCGTGTTCGGCGGCCTGCATGTGCTCGTCAACAATGCGGGCATCGGCCTGACCAAAGACCTCGAAGCGATCACGCTGGACGAATGGCGTTACGTGCATGCCATCGATCTCGACGGCGTGTTCCTAGGCTGCAAGCACGCAGTCGGGTTGATAGCACGAACGGCGCAGGCGACGAATCTCGGCGGCTCCATCGTCAATATCTCGTCGATCTCTGGCATCATCGCGGGCCACAATATGGCGGCATACAATTCCGCGAAGGCGGCGGTCAGGCATCTGTCGAAGTCGGTCGCGCTTTATTGCGCGCGCAAAGGTTATCGCGTGCGCTCCAATTCCGTGCATCCCGTGTTCATCGCGACGCCGATTCTCGATCCGCTCGTCTCGCGTTACGGCAAGGACGAGGCTTATGCGAAACTGGGCCGCCAGGTGCCGCTCGGCCATATCGGCGAGCCGGACGACATCGCCTATGCCGTGCTTTATCTCGCCTCCGACGAATCCAAATTCGTCACAGGCGCGGAATTGAAAGTGGATGGCGGCATTTCCGCGATGTAATGCCGGTTTAGTGTAGTGTTGAGCTTATTCACATTTCCGTCATGGCCGGATTAAATCCGGCCATCCATCCGGAGCATGTCCATGTGCCGAAGAGATTCTTTTTGCGCGCGCAGACGCGAGCGCGATGGGTGGCCGGGTCAAGCCCGGCCATGACGGTAATTATTCAATTTAATCTGAAACAGCTTTTAATGCGTGACGCGCAGGGCGATTTGCGCAAGCAATACGCGCGCGCCTTTCTTCTTCAAGGTACGGTCGGTGACGCGCTGAAGCCGGTCGCAAATCTCGTTCACATCGGGCTGCTGCGCCACGCGCACGGCGGTCGCCGAGAATGTCATGAGGCTCCGCACATAGGCATCGCGCAACACGGGCATCGCATGTTCCGTCGTCGCACGCAGATTGGCATCGGGAATGTCGAGACCGAACGCCACCATGAGCATGCCGGACGGCCGGCCGTCATCGATGATCGTGGCGTAGAACGGTTCGAGCATCATGTAGCTCACCGATTGAGTGATCTTGTGCTCGGCGCGTTGCGGCGCGTCATCGGCGCGCGCGGGCGCAATCACCGCGAGCGGCAGCAGCAACGGCATAAAGTGACGCATACGCATGGCTTCACCATGCGCCGCAGACGGTAAATTGGGGGTTACGGCCTTTAATGGGCTGACTTGCCGAGCCGTAGCTCGCGAGAAGCAAGCCCGCTTTCGCGCTTGTCCTGATGAAGTCCGCCTACGCTCCTTCGGAGCTTCGGCGTGACAGCCTTCGCCTTGTAGCGGAGGCTTGGCTTGCCGAGCCGAAGCCGCGAATGCGGCGAAGGCTGGTGGAGCTGAGCGGGATCGAACCGCTGACCTCCTCATTGCGAACGAGGCGCTCTCCCAACTGAGCTACAGCCCCCAAGCCATGGGGACGCGGGGGTCGCCCGCGAGCGCGGTATCTAGGAAGTGGTCCCCCAAGGTGTCAAGCTTGCGGGCGGACGACAAGCCTCGCTAAAAGGCAAGCATCCGGCGCGAGTTCCCCTTGAAGGAGGCCCATGCCCAATCCGATTGTATGGCTGCTGCTGAACCTCATCGACGTTTACGTCTGGGTCGTGATCGTGGCCGTGGTGGCGAGCTGGCTCATCGCGTTCGGCGTCGTCAATCTGCACAACCAGTTCGTGCGCCGCGTGGTGCAGATCATCGATGCGCTGACCGAGCCTGTGTTCCGTCAGGTGCGCCGGATCGTTCCACCCATAGGCGGGCTCGACCTTTCGCCGCTTATCGTGATCTTCGGGCTTTACTTCATCCGCTATCTCATCGTCTGGCTCGATGTGAAGTTTGCGCTCTCATGAGCGCACGCATCATCGACGGCAAAGCGTTCGCAGGCGGTTTGCGCACGCGCGTCGGCGAAGCGGCGGCGAAGCTCAAATCTGAACACGGATTGACGCCCGGCCTTGCGACCGTTCTCGTCGGAAACGATCCCGCAAGCGAGGTCTATGTCCGGAACAAGGGCAAGGCCGCGACGGCGTTGGGCTTCAACTCGTTCAATTTCCCCTTGCCTGCGGATGCAAGCGAAGCCGAAGTACTTGCGCGCGTGGCAGCGCTCAATGCCGATCCGTCCGTACACGGAATACTCGTGCAGATGCCGCTGCCCAAACAGGTTCGCGAGGAAGCGGTGCTCGATACGCTTGATCCCGCGAAGGATGTCGATGCGCTGACGCCGACCAATGCAGGGCTACTCGTCAGCGGGCGCGCGAAGCTCGTTTCGTGCACGCCCCTTGGTGTGATGATGCTGCTGAAGGAATATGTGGGCGATATTGCGGGCCTCGACGCGCTTGTCATCGGACGCTCGCTGTTGTTTGGAAAACCGTCTGCGCAATTGCTGCTCGCGGCGAATGCGACCGTCACGATGGCGCATTCGAAAACGCGCGACCTGCGGGCACTTTCGTGCCGCGCCGATATCCTTGTCGCGGCCATCGGCAAGCCCGAATTCGTGAAGGGCGATTGGGTGAAGCCGGGCGCCACAATCATCGATGTCGGCATTAATCGCGTGGATACGGGCGAAGGCAAAACGAAAATCGTTGGCGATGTTGCTTATAACGAAGCGGCGCAAATCGCGGGCGCGATCACACCCGTACCCGGCGGCGTCGGCGCGATGACGATCGTCTGTCTCATGCGCAATACGCTCATCGCGGCGGCGATGCAGGCGAACATCGCATTGCCCGAGATCTAAAGCCGCTTGCGCAAATCATCCGCGAGCGCATCGGGCCCGACCGTCTCGTCGTAATAGCCCATGAAGCGTCCGTCCGGCCCCATGAGATAGATCGTGCTTGAATGATCCATCGCATAGCCGCCGCCTGAGAGCGAATGCTTCGCGAAATAGACGCGATATGCATGCGCCGCATCGCCGATGGCCTTATCGCTGCCCGTGAGGCCGACAAACGCGCTGCCGAACCCCTTGAGATAGGTCTTGAGCACGGCCGGCTTGTCGCGCGCAGGATCGACCGTGATGAAGATCGGCACGATGCGTTTGGGATTGCCGAGCTTCGAAAGCGCATCCCCCATCACGCCGAGCGTCGCGGGGCACACATCGGGGCAAAATGTGTAACCGAAATAGATGAGCATATAGCGGCCGCGGAAATCCCTGTCCGTGCGTGCCTGCCCGTTCTGATCGACAAGCGCGAACGGCCCGCCGACACTTGCCTCCCCTTGCGTGCCCACAAGATCGCCCGCATGCCACAGCAGGCCCGCGATCACGGCCGCGATGGCGAGCATATAGGGCACGAGGGCTAGGGGCGTTCGGATCATGCGCTTGCAAGACGGTTGCGTCCGGG
>DATHQA010000064.1:0-7267 GCA_035483375.1 Rhizomicrobium sp.
ATTCGATTTCGGCAGGCCTCGATTATCCGGGCGTGGGGCCGGAGCATTCCTGGCTCAAGGATCAGGGCCGCGTGAATTATTTCTCGGTGACGGACGGCGAAGCGCTCGAAGCCTTCACGTTGCTCAGCAAACTCGAAGGCATCATTCCCGCGCTCGAACCGAGCCATGCGATTGCACATGTCATGCGCATCGCGCCGAAAATGGACGAGGATAAGATCATCGTCATCACGCTTTCCGGCCGCGGCGACAAGGATGTGTTTACGGCGGCGGCGGCACTCGGTGAAACGATATGAGCCGTATCGCCGAACGCTTCGCAGAACTGAAACGCGCAAACCGCGCCGCGTTCATTCCGTTCGTCACGGCGGGCGATCCTGATGCGGCGACGACGTTGGCGCTGCTTGAGAAATTGCCGGGCGCGGGTGCTGATCTTATCGAACTCGGTGTACCGTTTTCCGATCCGATGGCGGACGGCCCAGCCATTCAGGCGTCGTCATTGCGTGCGCTCGAAGCAGGCATGAACATGAAAGGCGTGCTCGACATCGTGCGCGCCTTTCGCAAAACGGATTCGCGAACGCCGCTTATCCTCATGGGCTATTACAATCCCATCCACGCCTACGGCACGGAGCTTTTCACGAAAGATGCGGGCGAAGCCGGCGTTGACGGTCTCATCACTGTCGATCTGCCGCCGGAGGAAGATGACGTTCTGCGTCCGCATGCCAACGCGCATGGCATCGACATTGTGCGGCTCGCCACACCGACAACGAACGATTTGCGTCTTCGCGCGGTGTGCGATGGTGCAGGTGGGTTCCTTTACTATGTGTCGATTGCGGGCATCACCGGCACGAAAAGTTTCTCGGAAACCGATGTGCGGGAGGCCGTGGCGCGGCTTAAATCGCAGGCCTCGCTCCCCGTCGCCGTCGGCTTCGGCATCAAAACGCCGGAACAGGCCGCCTCCATCGCGCGATTCGCCGATGGCGCGGTTGTTGGCTCGGCAATCGTGGACCGTATGGCCCAAAATGCTGGCAAGCCGCGCGAAACTCTCCTGTCCGATGCGCTCGATTTTTGCAAATCGCTCGCGCAATCCGTGCATGAAGCGCGCTGCTGATTTGTGGTATAGTGCGCCATGAACTGGATCGCGAATTTCGTCCGCCCGCGCATCAAGAATTGGATGCAGCGCAGAGACGCGGAGACGCCGGAAAATCTCTGGACCAAATGTCCGGGTTGTGGCGAGATGATTTTTCACCGTGACCTCGTGTCCGCGCAGCATGTGTGTCCGCAATGCGGGCATCATTTGCGTATCGGCCCGCGTGAGCGGTTCGCCGCAACGTTCGATGCCGGTTCCTACGAAGAATTGCCGTTGCCGCCCGTAGCAACCGATCCGCTCAAATTCCGCGACGAGAAACGTTACGCCGACCGTATCAAGGACGCGCGCACGAAAACGGGCCGTCAGGAGGCGCTCGTCGCCGCGCGCGGCACGATTGACGGCACGCCTGTGATGATCGCGGTGCAGCCGTTCGATTACATGGGTGGTTCGCTCGGTATGGGCGTGGGCGAGGCGCTCGTGCGCGCGATGCAATATGCGGCGACGGAGCGGCGCGCTTTCATCTTGTTTGCGTCGTCCGGTGGCGCGCGCATGCAGGAAGGCATTCTTTCGCTCATGCAAATGCCGCGCGTGACGATTGCGGTCGATATGCTCGACGACGCGCGCATGCCTTATATCGTCGTGCTTACCGATCCGACGACGGGCGGCGTCAGCGCATCCTACGCGATGCTTGGCGATGTTCAGATCGCCGAACCGGGCGCGCTGATCGGATTCGCAGGCCAGCGTGTCATCGAACAAACGATCCGCGAGAAATTGCCGGACGGATTCCAGCGCGCCGAATATCTGCTCGATCACGGCATGATCGACATGGTCGTGCATCGTCATGATATGAAGGCGACGCTTTCGCGCCTCGTGCATTTGCTCATGCGCAAACAGCAACCGAAGACACGCTCGAAATTGCCCGCAACCATTCACGCGACGGTGACGCGCCCGAAGCCAGAGGCCGCGGTGAAATCATGAGCGTCGCCGCGCTGCAAAGCGGCGAAATTCTGCAAAGGCTGCTTTCGCTTCATCCAAAGAAAATCGATCTCGTTCTGGATCGCATTGCGCGATTGCTCGCGGCGCTTGGCCATCCGGAACGGAATTTGCCGCCTGTTATTCATGTGGCGGGTACGAACGGCAAAGGCTCAACCTGCGCCTTTGCGCGCGCGATGTTGGAAGCGCAAGGGTTGAAGGTTCATGTCTATACTTCGCCGCATCTTGTGCATTTCCATGAGCGCATCAGATTAGCTGGTTCTGTCATCAACGAAGATGAGTTGGCCGCCACACTTGACGAATGTGAGCGCGTCAACGGCGGTGCACCGATCACGTTTTTCGAAATCACGACGGCCGCCGCGTTTCTCGCGTTTTCACGACACAAAGCCGATGCGCTTGTTTTGGAAGTGGGCTTAGGCGGCAAATATGATGCGACGAATGTCATCGCTGCGCCGCAGATAACAGTCATCACGCCTGTCGGTCTCGATCATCAGGAATTCCTGGGCTCGTCGCTTGCAAATATCGCGGCTGAAAAGGCCGGTATCATCAAACAGGGCAAGCCTGTTGTTGTCGGCGTACAGGAGGATCTCGCGCTCGACGTCATCACGCGCCGCGCCGATGCTCTATCCGCGCCGCACTATATATTCGGCCAGGACTTCTTCGCGCATCAGGAACATGGCCGCATGGTTTATCAGGATACGGACGGTCTTCTCGATCTTCCAATGCCCAAACTGATCGGCCGGCACCAGATAGAGAACGCTGCCGTTGCGATCGCAGCACTGCGATATGCGAATTGCGGCTGGGGCAAAGAGGTTGCCGTCGAACGCGGATTGCGAACCGTCGAATGGCCCGCACGGTTGCAACGTTTATCGCATGGTCCGCTGGTTGATCTCGCGCCGAAAGATTCTGAAGTGTGGCTCGATGGCGGGCACAATCCGCATGGTGCCGTTGCCGTCGCGCGCGCAATGGCCGACCTTGAAGAGCGTTCGGAGCGGCCGCTTTATCTAATCTGCGGCATGCTTAAAACGAAAGATGCCGTGGGATTTCTTTCGGCTTTTCGTGGACTCGCGCGTCACGTCGTGACCGTTCCCATCGAAGGCGAAGAAGCGAGTCTCGGTGCGGGTTCACTTTATGATGCCGCGCACGCAGCCGGTCTCGATGCCTCGCCCGCCGAGGACCTTGAAGACGCGATGATACAGGTCTCCGCATGGTCGCGCGCAAACGACGAAGACACGCCTCCGCGTATCCTCATTTGCGGGTCGCTCTATCTTGCCGGAAAAGTGCTCGCGGAAAACAGGTAGAAATCAGATCGAGGATTCGATCCATTCCTTGATCTTCGATTTCGGCAACGCGCCGACCTTCGTCGCCGCAACCTGACCTTGCGAGAAGATCATCAAAGTCGGAATACCGCGTACGCCATATTTCGTCGGCACATGCGGATTCTCGTCGATGTTGATTTTCGCAACCGTCACCTTGTCGCCTAACTCATTGGCCAATTCTTCGAGCGCCGGCGAGATCATGCGGCAAGGCCCGCACCATTCCGCCCAAAAATCCACTACGACCGGCCCTTTTGCGCCGAGCACGTCATTCTGAAATGAAGAGTCCGAAACCTTGATGGGCGCTGACATGGACAATCCTTGCTGAGGAGCGATGACGCACTAAATCTAGGAACGCGCGGCAAAAGGTCAAGGCTGCTCGCCTGGGATTTTAATAAATCCCCGGAACGAGGCGGAAAGTGCGGCTTTTATAGGCGCTATAGTCGGGGAATGCGGAGCCCAGAACCTCTTCCTCGTATGACATGCGGTAAAGCTGGCAGAGAAGCTGGAGCCCGAGAATCAGAAGTGCCCAGACAGAGAAGTATTGGAGCACCGCGCCGAGGATAGCGATTTCCTCACCTAGATAAAGCGGATGCCGCACGACGGAGTAGGGCCCGCCGGTCACAAGTTTTCGCGCCTCCGCAATGAGACTCACCGAACGGCCGAGATAGCTCAGCGCGTACATCGAGAATGCCACTCCGCTTAAGATAAGCAACGTGCCCAAATCGCGAATCCAGGGCGAAATATGTGGCGTCGGCAGAAGCAGAAATCCTACGCCCAGATAAGTTCCGAGAATGCCTGCCACGCGCGGGCCTAAGCCGGCTGCCGTTGCAGTCGCGGGCCTGCGTGCAAACAACAGCGCCACGATCATTCCCGCGAACAGGATCGCTGCCAGCTGCGAGAGGATATCGGTGACAAGCACGAATTGCGGTCGAGAAAAATTGAGCTTCGTCAATTCGGCATGCACACTCATGAGGTGGCTCACCGCTCCAAGTCCATACCAGATCATGAGCGGAACAGCCGCCCAAAGATCGTAAGATTTTGTGCCCCGGCGCAAATTCTCCGGCAAGGAAAAGAGAGGTTTCGATGGAACTGGAGCGCTCGCGGTCATGGACCCGTATAACTGTATAAAGGTTAGGGATCGATAAAAACGGGTGTTGCAGACGGTTTGATGCCCGGCGCGCTTTAACTTTTCAGCCGCGTAAAGCGCGCGTCGAGCAGGGCGTCGTTTAACGGAATCAGGTGAGGGCCGTTCGTGAAAACGAGGCCGCACGTAATGCGTTTGTCTGGAAATATTTTCTGCAGAGCCGCGCGATAGAGCGCCATTTGCGCGACGGAAGCAGTGGAAACTTCGTTTTCGTGCCGAGGCGGTTCGCGGTCCGTTTTGAAATCTACGGCAAGTACCGTGTCATTCGATATGGCTAGGCGATCAATGCGGCCGTTAACTTTTGCGTTCAGCTCCGGTAGATCAGCGATAAGCGGTACCTCCGCGCGGCTGCCTGGCACAAAAGCTTCCGCAAAAATGGGATCGTCCAAAATCCGCAACGTTTCCTGCGCGAGCATTTCAGCGTCCTGCTGCTCCAAGCCGCGCGCCAGAAGAAATTTGATCGCCAATCCGCTACGGATGGCCGGTTCGATTTCCGGCAGGCGTGCGAGCATCGTATGCGCAAGAAGCCCGCGGCGAATGTTAGGCGTTCTTTCTATGGGCGAGCGAGACTGAGATTCGACCTCCACATCTGAAGGGCGCAGCAAACGTGGCTGCGTTTCTTCTTGCGGCACGGTGCGTGCCCATTCCGGAATAGCTACCGCTTTGGCCGATGGCGGCGACGCTGCAACGGCTATTCCCTTCTCCTCATGCCCAAGGACATGAACATCTTCATCGCCGCGCCGAACTATTTTGCCTACAGAGCGTGCCGCTTGTTCGGCGAGCGCATACCAGGATTGCGCATCGATGCCGCGCTTGTTTTCGAAGCCATGGATGTAAAGCCGATCTCGCGCGCGCGTCAGCGCCACATAGAGGAGCCGCTTGTGTTCTTTGAGAGCTTCCTGTTTCGCACGTTCCTTGGCAACTTTCACGGCTGGCGTTGCTACTTCGTCCGGTACGGGAAATATGACACCATCGTCTGTGTAAAGAAGATTTCCTTTACCCGATGCCCCGCCCGGCGGGCGCGTCGTGTCGGGCAGGATCACGATATCGGCTTCGAGCCCCTTGGCGCCGTGCACGGTCATCACGCGTACTTCATCGCGGCCACGCTCCATGTCGCGCTTGATCTCGGCACCGCCGCGCTCGATCCAATGCAGAAAGCCTTCGAGCGAAGGCGTGTTCAACGCTTCAAACTGAAGCGCCAGCGAAAGAAATTCATCGATCGCATCCGAGGCTTCGGAACCCAGGCGCGAAAGCATACGCACGCGGCCACCTTTTGCGGTAAGCATATCGGCATAAAACTCATAAGGCGGCGCATAATCAGCGCGCGCCAGCATTCGCGAAAGAAATGCATGCGCCTTAACAAAATTGGCTTCATCGCGATGCGCGGCAAGCGAGCGCCATAAAGTGTTTTCGCGGCCAGTGCATAACGCGAACAATTCCTCTTCGCCGAGTCCGACGAACGGTGAGCGCAAAACGGTAGCCAGCGTCAGATCATCTTCCGGCAAAAGCGCAAACCGTCCGAGCGCAATCAAATCCATCACAGCGATATGTTCGGTCAGCTTTATGCGATCCGCACCTGCTACCGGCACATTCAGCATTTTAAGATGGCGGATAATTTCGCTGCCGAATGGCTCGCGCCTTGGCAGAAGAATGAGAATATCGCCCGCACGAACAGGCTCGCTATGCCCAGGCAACACGAGTTCGCCGACCCATTGATGAATTTGATGCGCCAGTTGCTGCGCGAGCCGCGATACGGCGCCTGCTTCTGATACCGTATCCACGGGACGCCACGGATCGGGCTCAGGCTCGGCAGGTGGCTTGATGGAAGGCCAAAATTCCACAAGACCTTTTGCTTCCGTGCGAAATGGCATGTGCGTGATTTCCATGTTTTCCGAAGTCAAGCCCACACGCGTTTCCGGATCGTGGAAAGTCGTGTCGACAAAAGCGAGAATTTCTGGAGCAGATCGCCGCGAAACGGGTAAACGCTCATTTACGAAAACGTGCTGCGAGTCCTTTACGCGCGCTTCGAAATAGTGGCGATTGATATCGAATTGCGTGGGATCGGCGCCCTGGAAGCTGAAGATCGATTGTTTCTCGTCGCCCACTGCAAAAATGGTGCGTTCAAGTCGTTGACCGGCGGGCGTACCTTCGCCGGCAAAAAACTCCTCCGTCAGTTTTCGCAAAATCGCCCATTGTTCCGGGCTTGTGTCCTGGGCTTCATCGACGAGAATATGGTCTAGGCCGCCATCCAGCTTGTAGAGAACCCAAGCAGCGGCATCGCGATGCTCAAGAAGTTGCAGCGTCTCATTGATAAGATCATCATAATCCAGCGCACCGCGTACGCGTTTCTCCGCGGCGTAACGTTCGCGAACGGCTCGCGAAAGCATCACGGCGGCTTCGCATAGCGCTGCGGCACGCGCACCGCGCCGTTGCATTTCCGCTGCGCGGAATCGTTCGGACAATTTCTCAAGATATTCGAATAAATCGGCCCGCGCGGCGGCCAACCCTTTCGTCGCGAGGTTCGCGAACGGTTCGCCTTTGCCCGTAAAAAACGCTTCCCGAAACGCTTCAAAGGAATCAAGCGATAAATCGAGGTCCAACGCACGCCGCATCGATGACGCGCGCTTCCTATCTGTGGTTGTTCCGGCCTCTAGCCATTGCGTTGTGGCATGTATTTGGTCAATTTCGTTCCTCAACGCTTCGCAAAAGGAGCGGACGATCTCTGTT
>DATHQA010000065.1:0-4050 GCA_035483375.1 Rhizomicrobium sp.
ACGCCCGAAGAAACGCGGCTGTGGCTCTATGCGAAACATCGCCTGCTGAATGGCGAGCGCGCAATCGATCTCATCCATGCCGGCCGCGCCGATGAAGTACTGAACGTCATCGAGAGCCTGGATCAGGCGACCTATACGTGAAATGTCGCATATCGGACGCCGCGTGCATGACCGGGCGATTCTTGACGCGCTCGAAAACCGCGAAGCGATCCCGTTCAAGGGCGAAGTCTGGCGTGTGACGCGTGCGGGCGTCGATCCGTTGCGCGGTTCGAACGCGCCGGGACGCTGGAGTCCATCCGGCGAATTCGTGCTCTACACAAGTTGCGAGCGCGATGGTGCGATCGAAGAGATCGGCTACCGGCTTTCGCTCGAACCCGTGTGGCCGAGCCGTTTGAAGCATGAGCTGCATGAGCTTGCGGCGGCGACCAAACGCACATTGCGCTTTGCGGATGTGGCCGCACTCGAACCGCTCGGCGTCAATGCGGCACGATATGGGTCTTTCGCATATGAGGCGACGCAGGCGATTGCGGCGGCGGCCCACTTCCTGGGCTTTGACGGACTGCTCGTGCCGAATGCGCGTTTCCCCTGCGCCAATCTCGTCGTGTTTGTGGACGACACAAAGCCGCCTTTGACGCTCAAGAAATCCGAAGCTATCGACTGGACGACATGGCGGAAGAAGAAGGGATTGATTTAGCAAGTATGCACCGTCATGGGCGGCCTTGAGCCGCCCATCCATCGCATCCGCGTTTGCAGATGCAAAAGAGTCTTCTCGGCGCATCGACATGCGCCAGATGGATGGCCGGATTAAATCCGGCCATGACGGGCGATAGTTCAAGTATTGGAACTTTTCTCGCGGCCTCCGCGTTGTTGCCGCCGGAGGGGCTCATGACAAAATCCCGAACGATTCTTTGCGCGTGTGCCCTGGCGGCATTCATCATGCCCGCTCACGCCGATCAACCGGAACACGGTACGGTCAGCATCCTGTTCGAGAACGACATCTTCTATAAGACCGATCGCGACTACACGAACGGCGCGCAAGCGGCGTGGACAAGCGCGCCGGAAGAAACACCCAATTGGGCGGTCGATACCGCGCGCATCCTGCCCTTTTTCGAGCAGAGCGGCGAAGTGCGTGCGTCCTATGCGCTGGGCCAGAACATCTATACGCCGAGCAATCTTTCGGCCGCGAATCCACCGCCAGACCAGCGGCCTTATGCGGGTTTCTCCTACGCCTCGTTCGGACTTATCGACGAAAGCGACGACAAAAGCAGGCTCGATCAGATCGAATTACAGGTCGGTGTCATCGGCCCCATGTCGGGCGCGGAGGAAGTGCAGAAATTCGTCCACCGTCTTATCCATGACCGCATTCCGCAAGGCTGGCATTATCAATTGCGCGACGAGCCGGGCATCGTGCTCATCTACGAACGCAATGTGAAGATTCTCCCGCGCCTCACCGAAGGCCCAATCGGTTTCGATGTGGAACCGAATTTCGGGGCTGCGGTCGGCAATGTCTATGATTATGCGAGCGCGGGTGCGATGGCGCGCATCGGCTTCAATCTGCCTGACGATTACGGCCCCGTGCGTATCGAGCCGAGCCTGCCGGGCTCAAACTTCTTCGAACCGCGCAGCGGATTGGGCGCGTATATTTTCGCAGGCGTCGATGGCCGCGCGATTGCGCGCAATCTGTTCCTTGACGGCAACACGTTTGAATCAAGCCGCAGCGTGGATAAGATTCCGTTTGTCGGCGATGCGCAATTGGGGGCCGCGATCGCGTTCCGCGCGTTTCGCCTGACCTTCACGCATGTGTTCCGCAGCAAGGAATACAAAACACAACGCGCTGCCGATCAGTTCGGCGCGATCAATCTTTCGTTTCGCTACTGACGCGGCGGAATTTTCCGGCCAATCCCAACAGCGCCATTGCAATACCGATGACGACGCAGATCCATTTTGCACACGTCATCGAGAAACTGATCGAGGCGATCTGATCTGTCGGCGTAACGAGCAGCATGCTCAGTTCGAAACTGTTCTCCATCACGTCGAACACCGAACCCGCAAGTGGTGCTGCTGCAAGAAACGTCGCGATGCGGCGCAATTGGCCCGGCTTCGGCGCGAACGCCTCGCGCGCGGCAATCGCACCAAAGAACAGCGCGAAGCCGTAAAGCGGCATGAACAGGAAATCGAGACCGAGATTGAACCCGGCAAGTGCCGCATCGGGCCGGGCAATCCAGGCATTGATGACGGCCTTCACCTCCGCCGCGGTCTTGGCATGTTGCAGATCGAGCGTGCCGTAGCCCGTATGCGCCTTGAGCCTCAGGTCGAGATAGGCAAGCGCGCCCCAGACGGCCAAGGCACATAGCGTCGTCCACCCCCAGCGCGCGTTGAGCGCCTTCATCGAAATCTGCATAGGCTTTCCCCCTGACCCCGCACCCATGCTAATGCGGCGGATACCATGCGCAAGCCGCTCGACATTCTCTACAATTTCCACTGGGTCGTGCCGGGCGAGGCGGGCCGCGCGGCGCAGGCCTATATCGGCATGCTGGGCATGTTTCTGCGCGGCAACGCAATCGCCGGGCTTATCAATCTGCGTGGGCGCAACCCGAAATACAGCTGGTGGCGCAATGAGACGAAAGTGTGCGAGGCGCTCGGTGTCGTGCATCTCGATGCGATGCTCGATTCCCGCAAGCTGCCGACGCGCGCGATGCTGTCCGCGCTGTTCGAGGCATTCGACGGCGTGCCGAAACCGTTCATCGTGAAATGCTCCGGCGGGCAGGACCGCACGAGTCTCGCATCCGCGCTTTATCTCATTCATCGCGACGGATGGGGCGCGATGGAGGCAGCGCGGGCGCAATTCGCGCGATTTCCCTATTTGCATTTTCCGAAGCGGCATCAGCGCTGGCTGAAAATGTTTCTCGATTATGCGCGCATCGCTTCGGGCGAGCGGCCGATCGTCGAATGGGTGCGCGAATTCTACGAACCGCAAGCACTGGCCGAATGGCTCGATGCGAATGGCCAGCGCGATACATATAAGGAGATTTTCACACGGCCGGAGGCCAGTCGTTGGCAGTGGTGAAGATCGCCGATGGCGTAACGCTGTGGCGGGGAAAGCTCGACCGCACAGCGCAAATCGCGTTGCTGGGCGATGTGATGACGCGCGTGGCCGACGCACCATTCTATCGCCCGACTATGCCGCAAAGCGGCAAACCGTTTTCCGTTGAGGAAACAAATTTCGGATCGCTTGGATGGGTTTCGGACAAGAGCGGCTATCGCTATGCACCGACGCATCCGGTGACGGGCAAAGCATGGCCCGACATTCCGCCCGTGTTGCTCGATCTGTGGCGCGAGACGACGAACTATCCCGCGCTACCCGAATGCTGCCTCGTCAATCTCTATCGCGAAGGCGCGCGCATGGGATTGCATCAGGATCGCGACGAGGAAGCGGATGCGCCCGTGCTTTCCGTTTCGCTTGGTGATGATGCGATCTTCCGCATTGGTGGCGTGACGCGCAAAGGCGCGACGCAAAGCGTGACGCTGTCCTCCGGCGATGTGCTGACATTCGGCGGACCGGCGCGACGTGCGTTTCACGGCATCGACCGCGTGATCGCAGGCAGCTCAACCCTCATTCCAGGCGGTGGCCGGATCAATCTCACGCTCAGGAAGGTCAAAAAAACGCCCGGTCAGGGGGTCTGACCGGGCGCATGCGCCGTTACGCGCCGGGTTCCGGGAGGGGATGACCGGATACCCTTCGGAATTCGACCGTCTGGCGTGCGAGCGGGGGGGCAGTGCCTGCCGGACGACCGTCTTCCAAGGGCTAACCTATGCACGGGGGCCACATGTTTCAACTAATTTTTTCGCAATCTCGAAAATAATGAGAATTGAGATGACAGTGATAAATATGAGACATCATTAGCACCCATTTACGAAGGCGCCGAAAGCCGCTTTTCCAGGCTTCCGCGCCAGGATTGGGCAAGGCGGGGCGTTGCGATCACACGCAACCGTGCCTCGCGCGACACAGCGGGATCGAAGCGGGCAAGGAAGCTTTCACGGACGGACGGC
>DATHQA010000066.1:0-4235 GCA_035483375.1 Rhizomicrobium sp.
TTCTTTCATGCGCGCGAAACGCGATGCTTCGCGCTCAACCGCGGTGACATGCGCACCCATTGCCGCCAATTGCGCCGTCTTGCCGCCCGGTGCAGCGCAGAGATCGATGACGGTTTGGCCGCGCACATCGCCTAACAAACGCGCGGGCAGCGAAGCGGCTGCATCCTGCACCCACCATGCGCCTTCACCATAACCGGGAAGCTCATCGACGCGCGCGACTTCGTGCAGACGAAACACATTGCCGAAAACATGCTTCGCATCCGGAAATAATTCTTTCGCGCGCGTTTCGTCTTTCAGTACGATGTCCAATGGCGCGGGCAAAAAATGTGCGGTCGCTATTTTGTGCGTCGTTTCTTTGCTATAAGCATCGCACCAGCGCGTCCATAACCAATCGGGCGTGTTGAGGCGCGCTGCGTCCTGTTTCGCGATAAGCGATTTTCCTTCGCTTGCAATGCGGCGCAGCACGGCATTCACAAGCGGACGGAAATGCACGGCCTTGTTGTCGCGCTCGCACAAGCGGTTTGCGGCATCGACGGCGGCATGCGCGGCCACATCGAGAAACAGGAGTTCGCACGCACCGCCAAGCAATATCTCCGGCACCGGCCCCACGCGATGCGGCGCAGGCGGCTTCACGATGAAATGTTTGATGAGCGTATCGAGTTGGCCGAACCGGCGCAGCGTTTCGCTTGCGATGGCGCGTGCGAAACCCGCATCGCGCAGTGGCAGATCGGCTTTTGCCAGAATCTCATCCTGCGCCGCATCAAGCGGACGGCGCTTGCGCAACACCTGGGACAGAATGGCTTGAGCTGCAATGCGCGCAGGCAATCCCGCGCTTAAAACCTTTTCCGTCACGCCCAGGGACCGCGTTCGGGCGCTTCGCCCATTTGCGCCGCCATCGCTTCGAGACGCGCGACACGTTCTTCCGTTGACGGATGGCTCGCGAACAGGCCCGAAAATCCGCCATGCAGCGGATTGACGATGAACATATGCGCGGTCGCGGGATGCATATCCGCAGCCTCATTGTCGATGGCCTGTGCCGCGGGCGCGATACGCTGCAATGCGGAGGCGAGCCATAACGGCCTGCCCGATAATTCCGCGCCGGAACGGTCGGCTTCGAATTCGCGCGTGCGGCTGACCGCCATTTGCACAAGCATTGCCGCGATAGGCGCGAACAATGTGACAAGCAACATGCCAATAATGCCCAGCGGATTCCTACGCCCGCCGCCAAAATAAAATGCGAAATTGGCCAGCATCGAAATGGCGCCCGCCATCGTCGCCGTGATTGTCATCGTGAGCGTGTCGCGGTTCTTCACATGCGAAAGTTCATGCGCCAGCACGCCCGCCAATTCTTCGTCGTTCACACGCGAAAGCAATCCGCTCGTCACACACACGGCAGCATGTTCGGGATTGCGCCCCGTCGCGAATGCATTGGGCTGCGGATTGTCGGAGATGAACACCTTCGGCATCGGCAAACCGGCCTTGGCGGACAATTGCTGCACCGTGTGCACGAGTACGGGCGCGCTCGTCTCGTCCACCCGGCGCGCGCCATACATGTGGAGAAGCGCGCTGTCGGATTTCCAATAGGCGAGGAAATTCATGCCCGCCGCCATGACGAAGGCGATCATCATGCCGCCTTCGCCGCCGACGAGCCCGCCCACGAACAGGAACAGGCCGGTCAGGGCGGCCATCAGCATGCCGGTACGGACGATGTTCATGGCTCTCATGTATGCTCTGGCAAAATGGGGTCAAGCGCCTCACATTAGTCCCATGACCGAAGCCGAGATCGCCAAACGTATCCGCGAGGCGGGGGAACGCGCCAAAGCCGAGGCCGAGGCGCGGCACAAGGAGGCTGCTCCGCTGCCCAAGGAACTCGGCGGGCCTGCCGGACCGGAACCCACGCGCTTCGGCGATTGGGAGCGCAGGGGCATTGCCTCGGATTTTTAACCCACTCTCTATTGTCACGGCCCGCACTCCGGCGGGCCATGACAGTGAGGGGATGACTTCGTTTTGAGCGAAGTCTTCCAGCCTTGATCCCTGAGCTTCGAAGGTCCATTTAAGAGTCATGTTCATCCAGACCGAATCCACGCCGAACCCGGCGACCCTCAAATTCCTGCCCGGCCGCGAGGTCATGGGCGAAGGCGCTGTCGCCGATTTCCCCAACAGAGAGGCCGCCGCGCGTTCTCCGCTGGCTGCGGCCCTGTTCGCCGTGCCGGATGTGTCGCGCGTGTTCTTCGGCTCCGACTTCATCTCGGTCACGAAGGGCGAGGGCGAATGGCAGCATCTGAAGCCTGCCGTGCTCGGCGCGATCATGGAGCATTTCACGCGCGGGCTTCCGCTCATCGATTCCCCCGCCGACGAGGCCGACGAACAGGCCTATGCGGGCGAGGACGGGGAGATCGTCTCCCAGATCCGCGAGCTTATCGATACGCGCGTCCGCCCCGCCGTGGCGCAGGATGGCGGCGACATCATCTTCAAGGGCTTCGATAGCGGCTCGGGCGTTGTGTTCCTGCATATGCGCGGGTCGTGCGCGGGCTGTCCGTCCTCCACGATGACGCTCAAGCACGGCATCGAGAACATGCTGCGCCATTACATCCCAGAGGTGAACGGCGTCGAGGCTGTCTGATGCGCGTCCTCGCGGTCGATACCGCGTTGGGTGCGTGTTCTTGCGCCGTGCTCGACGATGCACGCGTGCTCTCCCATCGGTTCATCGTGATGGATCGCGGCCATGCAGAGGCGCTTGCGCCGATGGTCGAAGAGGCTGTGCGTGAAAGTGGCGTCGCATTTTCTGAATTTGATCGACTTGCCGCCACCATCGGTCCCGGCACATTCACGGGCCAGCGTGTGGGCCTCGCTTTCATGCGCGGCATGCGTATCGCGCTGAAGCGTCCACTCATCGGCATCACGACGCTCGAAGCGATGGCGCATCAGGCGATGGCGGAAACGGGCTTGGCGCACGCTGCTTCGCTGCATGATGCCAAGCGCGACGAAGTCTATCTGGAATTGGTGCCCGGCGACGGCGCACGCATTCTGTCTTTCGATGATGCGATTGCGCTGCTCGCGAAAGAAGGAAAGTTTGCACTTGCGGGTACGGCGGCTCCGCGCGCGGCGGAGATGTTGAAACACACAACGCTTTCCACTGTGCGCCAGCCCGATGCGTTGTGGGTCGCGCGATTGGCTTCGGCGAAAGAACCACGCGCCGAAGCGCCGAAACCGCTTTATCTGCGCCCGCCCGATGCGAAGCTTCCGGCACAACGCCTCGCATGAGATTGGCGGACCAAACCGATTGTGGCCAACTCGCGCACATTCACGCGACCTCGTTCGAGGATTGCTGGAATGAAGCATCTCTGCGCGATCTGCTTGGCAGCCCCGGCGTCTTCGCCCTCATTGAAGTTGAAAGCTTTATCCTCATCCGCGCGGCTGCCGACGAGGCGGAAATCCTTACGCTTGCGGTTGCGCCGGAAAAGCGCCGGGGCGGCATGGCCCGCGCGCTCGTCGAGGCGGCGGCGGCAGAAGCCCATCGCCGCGGCGCACAAGCCTGCTTTCTCGAGGTCAATGTCGCAAATGAAGCCGCAAGGGCGCTCTATACAGGTCTGGGCTTTGCCGAGGCCGGACGCAGGCCCGCCTATTACCGTTCAGCCAAAGGCTCCGCCGATGCCCTTATCCTCAAGGTGGCCTTGCCCTTGGGAAAACTGGTGCAACTCGACTAGAATGGCCACCTTCATGGAGCGCGGGACCCGTGTCGCGGATTGAAAAGCTTTGCATCGAAAAGGGGCTGCGGATGACCGAGCAGCGCCGCATCATTGCGCGCGTGCTATCGGACGCGACCGACCACCCCGATGCGGAGGAGCTTTACCGCCGCGCTTCCGTCCTCGATCCGCATATCTCCATCGCCACGGTCTACCGCACCGTGAAGCTGTTCGAGGACGCCGGCATTCTGGAGCGGCATGATTTCCGCGACGGCCGTTCGCGCTATGAGGAAATCCCCGAATCCCATCACGACCATCTCATCGATGTGCAGACGGGCAAGGTCGTGGAATTCCGCAACGAGGAAATCGAAAAGCTGCAGCGCCGCGTCGCCGAGGAACTGGGTTTCGAACTCGTCGATCACCGGCTCGAGCTTTACGGCGTGCCCAAGCGCGGCAAGAGCGGCCAGTCCTGACAGCCATGCGAAGTCTGCGCGCCATCTGGATTCTGTTTGTGTTCGTGCTCGTCACGCTCGTTCTTATGCCATGGCA
>DATHQA010000067.1:0-5868 GCA_035483375.1 Rhizomicrobium sp.
CGACGCTTTTCAGATTTCAGATGAGGAAGCGCTGCCTATCGTATTTGATTTATTGGAATATGAGGGCCTGTGCATTGGCGGCTCGACGGGGATCAATGTGGCAGGTGCGATCAGGCTGGCGCGCGATCTCGGGCCGGGTCATACCATCGTCACCATCCTCGCCGATTACGGTACGCGTTATCAGAGCAAGCTGTTCAACCCGGAGTTTTTGCGCTCAAAGAATTTGCCGTTGCCGCGCTGGCTGGCCGAACCGCATGATCCCATCAAGGTGCCCTACATCAAATGACCCCCTCCTCTCCCCTCGTTTCGACGGAATGGCTGGCCGACCACCTCACCGCGCCGGATGTGCGTGTCGCCGATGCCTCCTGGTATCTGCCCGAAGCCGGCCGTGACGCGCGCGCGGAATATATGGCCGCCCACATCCCGGGTGCGGTGTTCTTCGATATCGATGCATTGTCGGATGAAACGAGTTCGCTGCCGCATATGCTGGCCCCGCCTGCAAAATTCGCGAGCCGCATGCGCAAGCTGGGCATCGGTGACGGCAATCTTATCGTCGTCTATGACGGCGCAGGCGTCTATTCCGCTGCGCGTGCGTGGTGGATGCTGCGCGCGATGGGCCATGAATACGTCGCCGTACTCGATGGCGGTTTTCCGAAATGGAAGCGCGAGAACAGGCCGCTGGAGGATCTGGAGCCGTTCCCGATCCCGAAACATTTCACGCCGCATCAGAACCACGCGATCCTGCGCGATCTCGATCAGATGCGCGCCAATCTTTCCTCGCATACCGAACAAGTGATCGATGCGCGGGGAAATCCGCGTTTCACGGCTTCCGTACCCGAGCCGCGTCCGGGCGTGCGCGGCGGACATATTCCCGGCAGCGTCAATGTTCCGTATACGGCTCTTACCGCGGCGGACGGTACGTTGAAACCGGCAAGCGAACTTTCCCATATCTTCAAGGATCGCGAGATCGATCTCACGCGTCCCATCGCAACGACATGTGGTTCTGGCATTACCGCAGCCATCGCGATGCTCGCGCTGCAAGTCGCGGGCGCGAAGAATGTGGCGCTTTACGACGGTTCCTGGGCCGAATGGGGCGCACGCGATGACGTACCAGTGGAAACCGGCTGACGCGTCATGAACGTGCCGATCCGCATTCCGATGACGGTCACGTTTCTCGAGATGCTGGCAAAGCCGAACGGCCTGCCGCCACCGCTGCCTAAGGGCAAAGTCGCCATCCTGCGCGCAGAGCAACCGCCCGTGCATTTCTATCGCTATCTCTACGACGCGGTCGGCCGCGATTATTATTGGGTCGACCGCAAGAAGATGAATGACGAAGCGCTCGCCGCCCTCCTGCAATCGCCGCAGCTCGAGCTTTATGTGCTTTATGTCGATGGCTGCCCCGCAGGCTTGGCGGAGATCGAATTCCGCGATGAGGCCGTCGCCAACCTTTCTTATTTCGGATTGATCCCCGAATATGTCGGCCGGGGCTTGGGCTATTTCTTCCTCAATCAAGCCATCGCGCTTGCCTGGACGAAGCCGATCTCACGGCTGCTCGTGAACACGTGCACGCTCGACCATGCCCGCGCGCTGCCGCTTTATCAACGCGCCGGCTTCATTCCCTACGCACGCGAGCAGCGCTACGTCGAGCCGCCGCCCGGAGGCTAAACACGCTTTCGCGAGCCCATTTCCTTCATCCGCGAATGCGGGCAGACTCAGCCGCGGAACCTCTTCTGGGGAACGCATGGTCGCGATAGAGGCAAACGCCGCGCCGAAGGAACGGGATTTTCTAGGCCACCCGCAAGGCCTGACATATCTGTTCGGCACGGAGATGTGGGAGCGCTTTTCCTATTACGGAATGCGCGTTCTGCTTCCCATTTATTGTCTGCAATATCTGTTACTGCCCGGCCATGCCGAGCACGTCATCGGCTTCGCGGCGATGAAGCACGCACTTTCGCTCGTCTATGGCGATTTCGCAACGCCGCAGCAGCTGCAATCCGCGATCTATGGCGCATACACGAGCCTTGTCTATTTCACGCCGCTGGTGGGCGGGTTTCTTGCCGATCGCTGGTTCGGGCGGCGATACACCGTTGTGGCAGGCGGTATTCTCATGGCCATTGGCCATTTCCTCATGGCGTTCGAGAATTACTTCTACTTCGCGCTGCTGTTCCTCATTATCGGCAATGGCGCATTTAAGCCGAATATCTCGACGCAGGTTGCGGGGCTCTACAGGCCCGGCGACCATCGCATCGACCGCGCCTATTCCATCTTCTATGTCGGCATCAATCTCGGCGCGTTCATCGGCCTGAACATCTGCGGCGCGTTCGGTGATGCGAAGATGTGGAGTTACGGCTTCGGTGCGGCCGGCGTGGGCATGCTGATCGGAACGGTGATTTATCTGTTCGCGCTGCGCATTCTTCCCAGCGATGTTCCCTCGCAGCCGACCACAAAGACTCCGCGCGCGCCGCTGACGGGACAGGACTGGAAAGCCATCGCCATCCTCTGGCTATTCTTCGTGCCGGGCTGCCTGTTCTGGGCGGCCTATGAGCAATCGGGCAATACGGTGGAAGTCTGGACCACCGACCATTTGTACCGCACGGTGTCGCTCGGCTTCACGAGCTTCACGCTATCGGTGGGAGCGATCCAGTCCGTCAACAGCCTTTTCATCCTGCTCTTCACGCCGCTCGTGATCATGTATTGGAAGTCGCAGGAAACGCGCAACCACGAACCCTCCGCCGTCGTCAAAATGACGCTGGGATTTATCATCCTGTCGATCTCCTATCTCATCCTTGCGGCGGCGCAGTTCGCGGCGGGCGCGGGACAGGTTCACTGGGTTTGGTCCATCGTGTTTTTCGCGGTCTATACGGTTGGCGAGCTTTATTATTCGCCTATCGGCCTTTCGCTTTACGCCAAGGCCGCGCCGCCGCAGGTTGCCGCGCTGATGATGGCCGTGTTTCTCGCGACGAGTTTTCCCGGCAATTATCTCGCTGGCTATTTCGGAAAATTCTACAGCACGATGAGCCCAACCCATTTCTTTCTTTTCATCGCCGCACTGGCCGCCATCCCCGCGCCGATCATCTGGGCGTTCAACGGTCCCTTGAAGGCGATCATGAAAAGCCGCGAGGACAACAGGTTGAAACCGGAAAGCGTTCCCTACATAACGCCCATGGAATGAGCGAAAAACCGAAAGACGAAACCGTCGCCACCCATGCGGGACGCATGAGCGCCGAGCATTTCGGTGCCGTCAACACGCCCGTCTATCGCGCTTCCACGATTCTCTATCGCGATTATGAGGACATCAAGCACGGCAAGCCGCCATATACTTATGGCCGCCGCGGCACGCCCTCGTCGCGCAGCTTCGAGGACGCGATCACGGAATTGGAAGGCGGCACGCGAACGGTTGTGTGCCCGTCGGGCCTCAATGCGATCGCGTTGGCGATTTTGTCCGTATGCGGCGCGGGCGATCATATTCTCGTCACTGACACCGCCTATGGACCGACACGCAGCGTTTGCGACCGCACGTTCAAGCGTTTCGGCATCGAGACGAGTTATTATGATCCGCTCATAGGCGCGGGCATCGCCGATCTCATCAAATCGAACACGAAAGCCGTGTTCTGCGAAAGCCCGGGCTCGTTGACCTTTGAGGTGCAGGATATTCCTGCGATTGCCGAAACAGCGCATGCGCACGGCGCGTCCGTGCTCATGGACAATACCTGGGCGACGCCGCTTCTGTTCAAGCCGCTCGCGCATGGTGCAGACCTTTCGATCCAGGCGGCGACGAAATATGTTGGCGGTCACGCCGATGTGATGCTCGGTTACGTCACGGCGAATGAGCGTCATGCCGCGCGTCTCCTCGAAACGCATGGCAATATGGGCTTATACGCAAGCGGCGACGATTGCTTTCTCGGCCTGCGCGGGCTTCGCACGATGAGTGTGCGGCTTGCGCGCCATGGCGAAACGGCACTCGCGATGGCGCGCTGGCTTGAGAAGCATCCAGCCGTTTCGAGCGTGCTTTATCCCGCACTCGAAAACGATCCCGGACACACTATTTGGAAACGCGATTTCAAAGGCGCGAGCGGATTGTTCGGCGTCGTGCTAAAGCCCGCGCCGGAGAAGGCGCTCGCAGAGCTCATGGATTCGCTCAAGCTGTTTGGCCTCGGCTATTCCTGGGGCGGCTATGAAAGCCTCATCGTGCCTGCGCATGTCGTGCGCACTGCGCGCAAATTCCAAGCCGAAGGCCCCGTTATCCGCATCCATGCGGGCCTTGAAGACGCAGGCGATCTCATCGCCGATTTGGAAAATGGACTTTCGCATTATATAGCGGCGCAATGACCGACACACTGAGCCGCGAAGATTTTCTCTCCCAGGTCGCATTCGATGCAAACGGGCTTGTGCCCGTCATCGCGCAGAGCAGCGCGACGGGCGCGATCCTCATGTTCGCATGGATGAATGCGGAAGCCTTGGAACTGACGATTTCGACGGGCGAAGTGACCTATTGGTCGCGCTCGCGCAAGGAGCTTTGGCGCAAAGGCGCTACGTCCGGCCACACGCAACGTCTCATCGAAGCATGGATCGATTGTGACGGCGATGCGCTGCTTATGAAGGTCGATCAAATCGGCCCCGCTTGCCATACGGGGGCGCCGTCGTGTTTTTTCCGCAAGCTGAAATAACTACTCGAACAACTCCCGCAAATACGGATTGAGAAATTTCCCACGCGGATCGAGCTTGCGGCGCAGTTCGCGGAAGCGGTCGAATTGCGGATAGAGATGGCGCAATTCGCTTTGCGTGCGCGTGTGGCGCTTGCCCCAGTGCGGCCTGCCTTCGAAACGGCGGAACACGGCCTCGCATGGCGTGAACAATTTGTCCGTGTTCACGCGATGATATTGATGCACAGCGATCGTGGCCGACGGGCGCTTGTAGAACGGGCTGAGCCACACATCGTCCTGCGCCACGGTGCGGTACTCTATGGGAAAACCCGTATTGATGCGCCGCTTGCGGATGGCGGCCGCGACGGCGTGCAAACATTCAGGCCCATCGCTCTGGGACACAGCATATTCCATCTCGTTGAAACGGATCGGCCGCGGGCTTGGATAAATCTCGTGGCTCCAGCGCGCGCGCGCGTTCGACGGCATCAATTGCGAGAACAATGTGTGCGCGGGCCCGACAAGAAACGGCGCGTAAGGGAGCACCTCATTGATGAATGCGAACGCGCGTGAATCCCAATTCACCGTTTCGCCCCGCTTGCGCATCGTTTCGGTGTCGCGGGGCGCTGGCGCGTCATCGGTGGATTCGTTGAGCGTCTTGCACACCGCGCGCTCGGCATAGGGAAACCAGAAGAATTCGAAATGCTTGTTCGAGGCGATGAGGAGATCGAGTTGCTCGAACAATTCGTCGATGGGCAGCAGGAATTGTTTTTCCACAAGCTTGTAAGCGGGCCGCGCGCGAATCGAGATTTCCGTCATCACACCGAACAGGCCGAGCGAAAGCCGCCCGGCTTCGAAGACCTCCACATTCTCCTTCGGCGTGCAATTCAGCACTTCGCCGCTCGCAAGCAGCAGGCGGAATCCTGCGACATCTGCGGAGAAACTGCCAAGCGACGGCCCCGTGCCGTGCGTACCCGTACCGACGACGCCGCCCAGCGTCTGCCGGTCGATGTCGCCCTGGTTCTTGAGGCCCAAGCCTTCGGGATGGATAAGCGGGCCGACCTGCCAGATGGGCGTCGCAGCACCGAGCGTCACGATGCCCGCCTCGCGATCTACGCGGCGCAGGCCCGCAAAGGCCGCCAGATCGATAAGCACGCCATCCGTTTCGTTGAGCGGCGTGAAGGAATGGCCCGTGCCCGGCACGCGAACCGTGCCTTCGGCCTTGCGG
>DATHQA010000068.1:0-2224 GCA_035483375.1 Rhizomicrobium sp.
CAGCTTGACGGCATGCAGACGCGGCGCGTGCTGCGCGCGGGCGAGGCGGTGCGTGCGGACGATGTGCGCAAGCCTGTGCTCGTCACCAAAGGTTCGACCGTGACGATGACGTTCAGCGCGCCCGGCGTGCAATTGAGCGCCACGGGCAAGGCGATGAGCGAAGGCGGGCTTGGCGAAACCGTCGTCGTGCTCAATCCGGTTTCCTATCGGCAGGTGAGCGCCACCGTGATCGGCGCGGGGCAAGTGCGCGCGGGCGATGTCTCGCGCGAGGCCGAGAGGCTTGCCGCGGAACAACCGTGAATGTGAAGGTCGGGGACATGAGAACACTCAAATTCGCAACGATGACCGCCTGTGCCGCGCTTCTTACGGCATGCAGCGCCGTGGACAGGCTTTCGAGCATCGGCGAAGCGCCCAAGCTTTCGCCCATCGTCAATCCCGTGACGCAGCCGGGCTACAAGCCCGTCACCATGCCGGCCGAAATACCGCCCGCGCAGCATGAGGCCAATTCGCTGTGGGTGCCGGGCTCGCACAGCTTCTTCCACGATCCGCGCGCGGGTCATGTGGGCGATATCATCACGATCGATATTACGATCGCCGACGCGGCCCAGCTTTCCAACACGACATCGCGCAGCCGCACCAATTCGGACGATGCGAACCTGACGAATTTCTTTGGACTTGAAACCGCGCTTCAGCACGCCATTCCGGGCGCGGACCCTGCAAGTCTTGTGAAGATGGGATCGGATACATCGAATGTCGGGGCCGGTTCGATCAATCGTTCGGAGACGGTGAACCTGACGCTTGCCGGAATCATCACGCAGGTACTGCCCAACGGAAACATGGTCGTGGCCGGTCATCAGCAGGTTCGCGTGAACAATGAAATGCGGGATCTGCAAATCACGGGCATTGTGCGCACCGAAGACATCACGCAGGACAACACCGTCAATCTCGCGCAGATCGCCGAAGCGCGCGTCATCTATGGCGGCGCGGGCCAGATCACCGACATGCAGCAGCCGCGTTACGGCTCGCAGGTGTACGACGTTTTGATGCCGTTCTAATCGGCGAAGCTAGTCGTCGCGATAAACTTTTTCGCGGCGCTCATGCCGTTCCTGCGCTTCGATGGAAAGCGTTGCAATGGGGCGCGCGTCGAGGCGTTTCAGCGAGATGGGCTCGCCCGTTTCTTCGCAGAAGCCATAGGAACCGTCTTCAAGCCGCCTGAGCGCCGCATCGATCTTCGAGATGAGTTTCCGCTGACGGTCGCGCGTGCGCAGTTCGAGTTGGCGCTCGGCCTCCGTCGCCGCGCGGTCGGCGAGGTCCGCGTTCGGCACCGTTTCACTCTGCAAATTATGGATCGTCTCGCGGCTCTCGCGAAGAATGTCGTCTTTCCAGGCGGTGAGCTTGTTGCGAAAATATTCGCGCTGCCGCTCATTCATAAAGGGTTCGCTCTCCGACGGCTTGTAGCCGGACGGAAGTTCGGTACCCATGTACGCTCCCTTCGACAAACGATTAGCGAATTGCGCCGGGGTTATAGCGATGTGCGCCGGGAAATCAATATGCGGCGCACATCGGAAAACAGGTTTTACATCAATGTCTTAATTTGCTGCACTGCGCCATTGAAGAGGTTGCGTGGCCCGCGCCCTGTCCACAGCCCACGCCAGGGCGGCAAAGACGAGATACATCGCGATCGCCATGCCCGCTTCGCCCATGGGCGTGGTGGGCTGGCCCCAGAACGTCGCGTAAATCTGGATCGCGACCATAAGGCCGACATAACCCCACAGCCACACATCGCCCAGCGCGTTTTTCGACGGCGCGTAACGGGCATAGATCCATGCGCCTGCAATAAGTGTGGCGATCTCGACCGGCAATGCGATCCTCACATGCCGCCACAATCCGAAGCCCACTTTCATCGAATTGCCGATGAGCGGCAAATCGGGAACATGCACGACAAGATCGAGCAGCCAGTGCGAGAACACCGCACTCGCGACCACAACGAAAATCTCCTGCCAGGTTCCCCGCAACAATGCTTGCGCGAGAAGCCCAAAGGCGACCGAAAGCGCAAGCGCCCCGAACAGACCATGCGTGTACGGCATATAATAGAGGTCCAGCGGATTTGATTCCGTGAAGCCCGGCACGATGCGCAGCTTCTCGACATGCAGCGCCACAAGCAGCGACCACACGACGTCCATCCATTGCACCGCGATGAACAAAACCCAAAGCGGAACTTTCG
>DATHQA010000069.1:0-11492 GCA_035483375.1 Rhizomicrobium sp.
GGGCAGAAGCCGCGCGCGCAATTCGCCGATGTCGATAGCGAGCGCCGTGTTCACTCCGGTCGCCCAATGGGAAAGAACACACCGCTGCTCCACACACCCAATTCGCCGCCCGCGCCCGGCACTGCGAGATCGGCCATCTGGTAAAACACTGCGCGTGCGATACGCGCCTCCAGCCCCTTCCGCACATGCACATAAGGCGCGGGCGTCTGCGTCAAGGGATCGGTCTCCACGCGGATGGGATTTGCCGTGTCCGCCACAACCTCATCGCCAACATTGGTGGTGAAGCGCAAAACCTGATCCCGGCCCTCGCCCTCCGCGTCCATAAGCACAGCGATGAACGGCGCATCCTCCACCGTGATGCGCATCTTCTCGACAGGCGTCACAAGATGAAAGCCGTCCGCATCCTTCCGCAGGATCGTTGAGAACAGCCGCACGAGTTCGCGCCGTCCGATGGGGCTGCCCTGATGGAACCAGGTGCCGTCGCGCGCGATGCGCATATCGATCTCGCCGCAATAAGCGGGGTTCCATTTTTCGACGGGCGGAAGGCGCCTGCCCGCCGCCGCTTCGCGCTGCAGACTCGCTAACCCTAATGGAAAGGACGTGTTCATGAACCTCTTCTCACGGCGATGTGCAGCTTTGGCAGTTGCGCGGATGCCGCCGGGTAGACATAACCTCACCCTCCCGAAACCAAGATAGGCGGCGGATACAGGCCCGGCAATGACGGACGCGGAGATCGCAGAAAAGGATACGGGTGCGGTGGCACGAGCCGAGAAGGCTGCCGCCACATTCACCCGCGTGCGCGAGGCCATCGGCCGCGTGATCTTCGGCCAGGACGAGGTGGTGGAGCAGACTCTTGTCACGCTTCTGTCCGGCGGCCATGCGCTGCTCGTGGGCGTGCCGGGGCTCGCCAAGACGCGGCTTGTGGAGGCGCTGGGCGTTGTGCTCGGCCTCGACTGGAAGCGCATCCAGTTCACGCCGGACCTCATGCCCGGCGACATCACGGGTTCGGAGGTGCTGGAAGATTCGAACGGGCGGCGCAGCTTCCGCTTCATCAAGGGGCCGGTCTTCGCCCAATTGCTGATGGCCGATGAGATCAACCGCGCGAGCCCGCGTACGCAAAGCGCGCTGCTTCAGGCAATGCAGGAGCGGCATGTGACGGTTGCGGGCGTGCGCAACGACCTGCCCGCGCCGTTCCATGTCATCGCGACGCAGAATCCGCTTGAGCAGGAAGGCACCTATCCCCTGCCCGAAGCACAGCTCGACCGTTTCCTCATGCAGATTGACGTGACCTATCCCGATATCGAGGCCGAGCGGCGCATGGTGCTTGCCACGACGTTCGGCGACGAGGCCGCACCCGAGCGCGTGTGCGGGCCGGAGGATCTCATGGAAGCGCAGCGCATCGTGCGGCGCGTGCCCGTGGGCGAGAAGGTCGTGGACGCGATCCTTTCCATCGTGCGTGCGGCGCGCCCCGGCGAAACGGGAGCGGGCGATTTGCGCGATTTCATCGCCTGGGGACCGGGGCCGCGGGCGAGCCAGGCCTTCATGCTTGCGGTGCGCGCCCGCGCACTGCTCGACGGGCGGTTCGCACCGAGCGTCGAAGACGTCATCGCGCTGGCGCCGCCGATCCTGCGTCACCGCATGGCGCTGAACTTCGCCGCGCGCGCGGAAGGCACGACGATCGCCGATGTGATCGACAGGCTATGCCGGAGCCATCTCTGAACCATCGCCTGCGCGAGGATGCCGAGCGGATTTCGGCCGGGCTGCCGCCGCTGCTCGCCGAGGCCGAGCGGCTGGCCTCCACCGTGCATCTCGGCGTGCATGGACGGCGCAAGGCGGGCATGGGCGAGACGTTCTGGCAATTCCGCCGCTATCGCGCGGAGGATCCCGCGCAGGCCGTGGACTGGCGGCAATCGGCGAAATCGCAGCATCTGTTCGTGCGCGAGCGCGAATGGGAAGCCGCGGAGGCCGTATGGTTCTGGCGCGACGGCTCGGCGGGCATGCGATTTTCCTCATCGAAGGAATTGCCGCCCAAGATCGACCGCGCCGGCGTACTCGCGCTCGCGCTCATGTCGCTGCTCGTGCGCGGCGGCGAGCGCATCGCCTTGCTCGGCGAAGAGCGCACGCCTTCGAGCGGACGGGCAGCGCTCACACGCATCGCGCATGCGCTTGGCGAAACTGCTCATGCATTGCCTCCGCCCGCGCAAATGACACGGCATCCGCAATTCGTGTGGCTCTCCGATTTCCTTTCGCCACTCGAAGCGCTTGAAGAGGCGATGCGCAAATTCTCGCGCCAGGGCCTGCGCGGGCATCTCGTCCATATCGTCGATCCGGCGGAGGAGGATTTTCCGTTCGCGGGCCGTACGCGTTTCGAGATGGGCCGCGAGCATGAAACGCTGGGCCGTGCCGAAACCGTCGGGCCCGCTTATCGCGCGCGCTTCAAGGCGCATGGCGAAGCCATCGCCGTCCTTGCGCGCAAGCTCGGCTGGACAATGCTCACGCATCGCACCGATCACCGCCCCGAACTTGCGCTTGTCGCGCTTTATGCCGATCTCGCGGGCGAGCAATGAGCGCGCTTGCGAATTTGAGCTTCGGTGCGCCGTGGATTCTGCTCGGCCTTATCGCATTGCCTGCAATCTGGTTCCTGCTGCGCGTGACGCCGCCTTCGCCGCGCACGGTCATGTTTCCGCCGTTGCGCCTATTGCTCGGTCTGTCGAACGAGGAAGAAACGCCGGCGCATATGCCGCTGTGGCTGCTCATCCTGCGCATCGCGACGGCGGCACTCATCATACTGGCGCTGTCCGAACCGATCATCGGCGAAAGTGCGAAAACCGTGAGCAGCAGTCCGCTTGTCCTGTTCATCGACAATGGTTGGACATCGGCGCACGCATGGAAGCAGCGTGAAGATCTGATCGCGGAAGAATTGCGCATTGCTGCGCGTGATGATCGCGGTGTCGCGCTCGTCGCAACTGCGGACACGCACGCGAACGTGACATTGCTTGATGCGGGTGAGGCTTCCCGTCTCGCGCACGAGATCGCACCCGAACCGTGGCTGCCGACCCGCGCGAAAGCGGTGGCCGCGCTTGCAAAAGCGCATTTCACTTCGACACCGGAGATATTGTGGCTCAGCGATAGCCTCGATCATGGCGATGCGGAAGCAACGCGCGCGCAACTTTCCAAACTCGGAAACCTGCACATCCTCGCCGATGCACCGGGCGCGGAGGCGCTCGCGCTGGCCACGCCGGATAATGACGTCAACGGATTCATCCTGCACATCCACCGCGCGAGCGGCGCGGGCGCACGCGACGGCCAGATCGAGGCGCTTGGCGCGCATGGCGAAATCCTCGCGACTGCGCCCTACACAATCCCCATCGGCAGCACCCAAGGCACGGCGAAGATCGCGCTGCCGCTCGAGATCCGCAATCGCACGGCAAAGCTCGTCGTCGCGAATGAGAATTCGGCGGGCGCGACGCAACTTCTCGACGAAGGCAACAAGCGCCGCTCCGTTGGTCTCGTCTCTGCGAGCAATGCGGAAAACGAACAGCCGCTTCTGTCCGACCTTTTCTATCTCCAGCGCGCGCTGTCGCCCTATGCGGATCTTCACAAGGGCACGATAAGTGAAACGCTTGCGCAGAACGTCTCCGTGCTTGCGCTCGCCGACATCGGCAAGATCGCGGGCGCCGATCACGACCGCGTTGCGAAATTCGTGGGCGATGGCGGCGTGCTTGTGCGATTCGCAGGCGCGCGCATGGCGCAAGCCGCCGACGATCTCGTGCCTGTGCGTTTGCGCGAAGGCGGGCGCTATCTCGGCGGCGCGATGGCGTGGGCTTCGCCGCAACATCTCGCGCCGTTTCCGGATGGCACGCCGTTCGACGGATTGACCGCACCCGCCGAAGTCACCGTTTCGCGGCAGATATTGGCCGAGCCATCCGTCGAGCTTGCGGACCGCACTTGGGCGCGGCTTGCGGACGGCACGCCGCTCGTCACCGCAGAACATCGCGGGCGCGGCTGGATCGTGCTGTTTCATGTGACGGCAAGCCCGGCGTGGTCGTCGCTGCCGCTGTCCGGGCTTTATGTCGATATGCTGCGCCGCGTGCTCGCGCTTGCGAACGGCACGCCTGTGCAGACGAACACGAACGCAGCACTCGCGCCGCTCGACACGCTGGATGGTTTCGGACGTTTGCGCAAACCGCCTGCCGATGCGCTGCCGCTGCGCCGCGTCGATTTCACGAAGATTGTTCCGTCGTCTGCGCACCCGCCCGGTTATTACGGCGCAGAAGGTTCGGAGGTTGCGCTCAACACACTGCGCAACAACGCAGACCTCACGCCGCTTTCTCTTTCGCATGTGGAGCGTTACGCGGCTTCGTCCGCCTTCGCGCTTGCGACGCCGCTGCTTGTGCTTGCAATGCTGTTGCTGTTGGCCGATGCGATCATCTCACTTGATTTGCGCGGACATCTCGCGGCGCCGCGGCGCCTGTTCGCGCGTCTCGCGCCCGTCTTGATAATTCTTCTATATACGCATCATGCGCGCGCCGACGATTCCTTCGACATGAAATCCGCGCTCGACACACGGCTTGCCTATGTGATGACAGGCGTCAGCGATGTCGATGCGATGAGCCATGCGGGGCTTGTGGGCCTCGATGTCATCCTCACGCAGCGCACGACATACGAGCCGCAGGATCCCGTGGGCGTCGATCTCGACCGCGACGATTTAAGTTTCTTCCCATTGCTTTATTGGCCGATGGACCCGCGCGAGAAAGACCTTTCGCCGAAAGCCATCGCGAAGCTCGCCGATTACATGCGCAATGGCGGCACGATCGTGTTCGACACGCGCGATCTGACGCTTGGCGCGGGCGCAGGCCCGCAATCGCCCGGCGAACAGACACTGCGCCGCCTGACCGCGAAGCTCGACATGCCGCCGCTTCAGATCATTCCGGCCGATCACGTGCTGACGAAAACATTTTATCTGCTGCAGGATTTTCCGGGCCGCTGGGACGGCAGCAAATTGTGGGTCGAAGCGTTGCCGCCCCCCGATCCCGAAGCGGGGCCAAGCCCAGCGCGCGGCGGCGACGGTGTTTCGCCCGTCGTCATTGGCGGCAATGATTGGGCCGCCGCCTGGGCCGTCGACAATCAGGGCCGCCCGCTTGTGGCCGTGGTGCCGGGCGGCGAACGCCAGCGCGAGATGGCATACCGCTTCGGTGTGAATCTTGTCATGTACGCGTTCACCGGCAACTACAAAACCGATCAGGTGCATGTACCCGCCCTTCTGCAACGGTTGGGCAAATGAGCTACGCGATCGATTTCGCCCCGCATGTGCCGATTGCCCTGTTATGGGTGCCGGGCAGTGCGGCGCTCTTCATCGTGCTCTATGCGTTTGTGGTACGCGCGCGCGGCGCATGGGCGCGCGCGCTTGTGTTTGCGGTGGCGATGCTCGCCCTCGCCAATCCGCTTATCGTGCATGAAACGCGCGAGCCGCTCAGCGATGTCGTGGCGCTCATCGCCGATCATTCGCAGAGCATGGATCATAGGCGCGGCGAGGAAGATGCCGCGATTGCGCAGATCAAGAAGAAACTCGCCGCGCAACCGAACCTTGTCATGCGTGAAGCAGAAATCCCATCGCGCAATGACGGCGAGGATTCGGGTACGCAAGCCTTTGCTGCGCTCAACGAAGCGCTCGCCGATGTGCCGCAAAGCCGTGTCGCGGGCGCGATCCTCGTCACCGATGGTGAAGTGCATGATGCGCCGCCCGACAACAAACCCGCGATGCACGCGCCGCTGCATGCCCTCATTGTCGGACAACATAACGAGCGCGACCGCAAGCTCACGATCATCAGCGCCGCGCGCTACGCGATTGTCGGCAAGAACGCCGAAATCACATTGCGCGTCGACGATTTCGGGGCCGCCGAAAGCAATCTCGTCGATCTCGATATCCGCATCGACGGCGCGGATGCGGGCGTGCGCACGCTGGCGACGGGCCGCAACCACACGATAGAAGTGCCCGTCGCGCATGGCGGCGAGAATGTCGTGGAATTGGGCGCGGCCCCCGGTCCTGCCGAATTGACGCTGCAGAACAACCGCGCCGTCGTCGCGATTTCCGGCGTGCGCGACCGTTTGCGCGTGCTGCTCGTGTCCGGCGAACCGCATGCAGGCGAACGCGTGTGGCGCAATCTGCTCAAGGCCGACCCATCCGTCGATCTCGTGCATTTCACGATCCTGCGTCCGCCCGAAAAGCAGGACGTGACGCCGATCAATGAGCTTTCTCTCATAGCCTTCCCCACGCGCCAATTGTTCGACGAGAAGCTCGATCAATTCGATCTCGTGATCTTCGACCGTTATCGCGAGCGGGGGATATTGCCGCTCGCCTATTTCGACAATATCGCTCGCTATGTGGAGAACGGCGGCGCGCTGCTCGTTTCGTCGGGGCCGGAATTCGCCGAAGACGAAAGCATCTATCGCACGCCGCTCGCCGCCGTGCTGCCCGCACAACCCACGGGCGAGATCGTGGCGCAAGCGTACAAACCCATCGTCACGCAGGCGGGCCTCGCGCATCCCGTGACGGACAATCTGCCTGGCGCGAATATCGGCAATACTCCGCCGACATGGGGCCGCTGGTTCCGCATCATCGGCGCGAAAACGGTTTCCGGCGAAACGGTGATGAGCGGACCGGGCGATCGCCCGCTGCTCGTGCTCGACCGCATCGGCAAGGGGCGCGTGGCGGAATTGCTGTCCGATCACGCGTGGCTTTGGGCGCGCGGCTATGAAGGCGGCGGCCCGCAGGCCGAACTGCTGCGGCGCCTTGCACATTGGCTCATGAAAGAACCGGAGCTGGAAGAGGAACGCCTGTCTGCCTCCATCGCGAATGGGAAAATCGTCATTGAACGCCGCACGATGGCGGACAACGCAAAGCCTGTGACGATGACGACGCCATCGGGCAATCGCACCACCGTCACGCTCGCGAAAGCCGAGCCGGGTCTGTGGCGCGCTACTGCCGATGCGCGCGAGTTGGGGCTTTATCGTTTGACGGATGGCACGTTGAACGCCGTCGCGGCTGCTGGTCCGCTCAATCCTAAGGAAGTCGCCGACATGCGCGCGACCGATACGATCCTCAACGGTCCCGCGCGCGCAACGGGCGGATCCGTGCATTGGCTTGCCGATGGCGGCGTGCCGGATATTCGCCGCGTCGGCGCGCATGCGCGTGCGTTCGGACAAGACTGGATCGGTCTCAGAGCCAATCACGCCTATCGCGTGACGGCGGTTGAGCAAGAAACGCTTTTGCCGCCATGGTTTGCGCTACTGCTGTTCGCAGGCACGCTCGCGCTCGCGTGGCGGATCGAGGCTCGCTAGAGCCGGTTCGTTTCGAACGAAATCAACCCCTCCGTGTCATGACCCGCACTCCGGCGGGCCATGACATGATATGTGTGATCTCAATATGGAGTGACGCTAATTCCCATTCAAAGGAATATGTCGCGGCCATGCCTGACCGATAAGCACGCGGCCAATCTGCGCCGGCAACAGCCGCGCATCGATATAATCCTGCAAAAGCTTTTGTCCGCGCGTGCGCGTTTTGCGCAGCGGCACGCGCCATTGATAGATGTCGCTTTCCACATTGTCGGACGGCTGATCGACAAGCGCAGGCAGCAATTGGTGCGGGCGCAAGCGGCCGAAGACCGGCGAGATGTTCGGATTGAACAGAAGATGATCGATGGGCGCAGGCAGATGGCCGTCCAGCGCCATCACGGCTTCGGCAGCGCGGTGCGAGATGATGTAACCCGCAGTCCCCATATGCTTTGCGTAAAGCGGCGCGATGGAGAACCCGGGCGCGATTTCTTTCGCATGGCCCATGAGCATGCGCTTGGACGCGGACCAGTAACGTTCGATCTTCACAATGCCCAACTCAGGCGGAATCCAGGAATCGTCTTTCAGGACGCCCGCGCGTTCGAGGTCGAGCCGCGCATCGTCTTCGAACACGAGCACATGCGCGTCGCCGCTCTTGAGGAATCTCTCATAAAGCCGCAGATGACTCACGGAGCAGCATTTGTCGCCCTTGGCCACCTGGCCGAACACATAGCTTAGCTTGAAATGCTTATCGATCTCGCTATCGGATATGGATTGCGCATCCGCCGCATCGATGCGTTCGTAGGCGATGCCTACCGCGTCCAATTGCTCCGCAATCGCGCGCATGCGGTCCGGCCGCCGCGCGAGATTGATGACATAAGCTTTCATGCGAGGCTCGCGCCGTCCGCACAATTGGGCACATCGATGCGCGCGCGCCGCACGGGGCCTTTGAGTGTTTCAAGCGCGCCATCGGCAAGTGCTAGCCCCAGAATACGCGCGAGGTCCACCGGCCCTGGAAAGCGCACGCTGGCCATCGGCAGCGGCGTGAAGCCTACGCGTGCGTAATAAGGCGGATCGCCGACAAGGATGATCGCGCGATGGCCCGCCTCGCGCGCGGCCTCGATCCCCCGGTTCATAAGCGCCACGCCGATGCCCTGCCCGCGCTGGTCGGATTGCACGGCAAGCGGGCCCAACAGCAACGCAGGCGCATCGCCCACGACGATCGGCCAGAAGCGGATCGAGCCGCGCAGCACGCCGCCTTCGACGGCCACGAAGCTGAGGCCTGCCTCGCATGCCACACCTTCGCGCAGGCGATAGGCGGCCTTGGCGAAACGCCCCGGCCCGAACGACGCGTGATTCAGCGCCTCGACATCGGCTTCGTCTTCCGCACGCTCGGACCGGATGTCCCAGGCAGTCGCGCTTGCTTCGCTCACCAACGCCTCGCTACTCTTGGCGAAAATTCCGGCGGAGGTAAGCGATGGGCGTGCTCGAAGGCAAGGTCGTTCTCGTCACGGGAGGTGCGAACGGCATCGGCAAGGAATGTGCGCTGCTCGCGGCGAAGGAAGGCGCGTCCGTCGTCGTCAACGATCTCGGCGGTGCCGTGGGCGGTGGCGATGAAGGTTCCGCAGGCCCCGCCGAGCAGGTGGCGCAGTCCATTCGCGCCGCAGGCGGTCAAGCCGTCTCCAATTCCGACAGCGTGACGAGCAGGCCCGGCGTTGCCCGCATGATCGAGCAGGCGATGGATTCGTTCAAAGGCCTGCACGCGATCATCAATCCCGCGGGTATCCTGCGCGACACGATGTTCCACAAGATGACCGATTCTGATTGGGACCAGGTGATCGAGGTGCATCTGCAGGGCACCTATAATGTGTGCAAGGCGGCGGTGAACCATTTCCGCGAACAGGGCGAAGGCTCCTTCGTGCTGTTCACGTCTACGTCGGGCCTTATCGGCAATATCGGTCAGGCGAATTATGCGGCAGCGAAGATGGGTATTGTGGGCCTGTCGCGCATCATCGCGATGGAAGGCGCGCAGAAGAATGTGCGCTCCAACACGATCGCGCCCTTCGCCTGGACGCGCATGATCGCGACGATCCCCGTGAAGGATGAAGCGAGCGCCGCGCGCGTCGAGCGCATGAAGAATATGATGCGCGCCGATCAGGTGGCGCAATTGGCTGTGGCTTTAGCATCGCCTTCGACGAAGGACGTGAGCGGACAAATTTTCGCCGCGCGCGGCAACGAGATCTTCCTCATGAGCCAGCCGCGCCCCATTCGCGGCATCGGCAAGATCGAAGGCTGGACGCCGGAGACCATCGCCAATCACTGCATGCCCGCGATGAAATCGAGCTTCGTCGATCTCGCACCGACGGTCGGGACGTTCGGGTGGGATCCGATTTAACTCGCCGTCATCCCCGGCTGAGCATTGCACAGCAATGCGAAGGGAAGGGGACCCAGGCGGTTGCGTTTGCAAACAGGCTAACGAGAAGCCCCAATAGCGAAGCATATCATCGAAACCGAGCGGTCCTTACCGCTTGGGTTCCCTTCCCTCGCACTCGCCGGGGATGACAGTGAGTTACCAATACGGACTCACATCCGCCTTACCCGTGAGTTCGGCGAGACGGCGCCTCGTGCCGGGCGCGGTATCCTCTGGCGGATCGGCGGGATCGACCCATATCACATTGCGGATTTCGAAATTGGGCTCGAAGGCGATCTCGGCATCGCGCAGGCGATAAAGCGCGATGACATTCGTGGCCAAGCCCACCTTGCGCGTATAGAGGCTGTAGAACTCGCAGGCCGAATAGGCCGAGAGCCCTACCTCCTCCGTCACCTCGCGCAGTACGGCCGCATCCGCAGGCTCGCCGCCGCGCACGCCGCCGCCCGGCAGATGCCAGCCCCGGACATAGGAATGCTTCACAAGCAGCACGCGGCCCTCGCGATTCTCGATGATCGCATGCGCGCCGAACGCCACAGGCGTGAGGAACGCCCGGCCTGTTAGGCCTAAAGCCAGTGCAAAGCGCCGCAGATAAAACCCCAGAGTGCCCATCGCAGCCAACACAACCGAGAAACGTAAGAATTCCGTAACCGTAAGGAACCTAAAGTTACCACGAAATTCGCGGATTAGGCGGCGTTTAATGCCCCCTTTTCGCATGCCTGTCCCGCTCGGGGGCGGATGGGCGGCGCCGCAGAAGGGTTGAAGATGTCGGGGGCTACCTTCCACCATCTGAAGGCGCTGGTCGTCGAGGACAATGTTCACATGCGGACGCTGCTGCGTTCGCTGTTGAATGCATTGGGGATCAAGGCCGTGTTCGAATCGCCGGATGGCACAGGCGCATTCAACGAAATCCGCGAGAGGCGGCCGGATTTCGTGCTGAGCGATCTTTCGATGAAGCCGATGGACGGCATCGAATTCACGCGCCGCGTGCGCAACGATACGGACAGTCCGAACCCTTATGTGCCGATTATCATGGTGACGGGCCATACCGAACGCCATCGCATCGTCACCGCGCGCGATATCGGCGTGACGGAAGTGCTTGCGAAGCCCATCACGGCGCAAAGCCTTTATGCGCGCATTGCCGAGATCATCGAACGGCCGCGCGCGTTCGTGCGCTGCGACAGCTATTTCGGACCCGACCGGCGCCGCCGCCGGCTGGACGATTACACCGGACCATGGCGGCGAAGCGACGATCTCAGCGAAGAGGTTACATTGCGATGATGAGCACATTCGGAAAAAGGCGCGTGGCGCCGCGCCGCGATTGGTCGACGCTGACATATGCGCCGCGCACGGTGAGCGAACGCAAAGGCCTGCCAAAAGCGGACGGCCAGACCGAGAATGTCGAGATCATCGCGCCCGCCGATTATCCGCAAGTGGCAGCGCCCAAAGCGGCTGCTGAAATGGCGGCCGAGCTGAAAAGCCCGGAGGCCATCGAAAAGGCCGAAGAGATCATCGCCGAACAACAGCCCGATCTGCGCGGCGGCGTCATCGCCCATGTCGAGCGGCTCGAAGCCGCCAATGCGGATGGCGACATTGCGACATTATATGAGGAAGCCCATGAGATCCGCGGCCTTGCCGATACGGCGGGCTTGCGCGCAGCCGGCCGCATCGCCAATGGGCTGTGCCGCTATCTCGACACGGTGACGCATAACGACATCGCCCCCGATACGAC
>DATHQA010000070.1:0-2353 GCA_035483375.1 Rhizomicrobium sp.
TCGCGCCACGACGCTCGCGATCCTTGCCGGATTCTCCAAGAACCGCCGCGTGATGGTTCAGGGCTATCACGGCACCGGCAAATCGACGCATATCGAGCAAGTGGCCGCGCGCCTCAATTGGCCGTGCATCCGCATCAATCTCGACAGCCATATCAGCCGCATCGATCTCATCGGCAAGGATGCCATCGTGCTGAAGGATGGCCAGCAGGTGACGGAGTTCCGCGAAGGATTGTTGCCGTGGTGTTTGCAGCATCCGGTTGCCCTCGTATTCGATGAATACGATGCGGGCCGCCCGGATGTGATGTTCGTGATCCAGCGCGTGCTGGAGGTTCAAGGCAAGCTCACGCTGCTCGATCAGAACCGCGTGATCCGGCCGCATCCGGCGTTTCGCATGTTCTCAACGACGAACACGATTGGTCTTGGCGATACGACGGGGCTTTATCACGGCACGCAGCAGATCAATCAGGGCCAGATGGATCGCTGGAGCATCGTGACGACGCTCAATTATCTGAGCCACGATGCGGAAGCCGAAATCGTGCTCGCGAAAGTGCCGTCCTACAACATGCCGGAGAAGAAAAAGCAGATCGCGGCGATGGTGCGCGTGGCCGACATGACGCGCAACGCCTTCATCAATGGCGATCTTTCGACCGTGATGAGTCCGCGCACCGTCATCACATGGGCGGAGAACGCGGATATCTTCAAGGACACCGGGTTCGCGTTCCGCCTCACCTTCCTCAACAAATGCGACGAACTCGAACGCGCAAGCGTGGCGGAGTTCTATCAGCGTTGCTTCGGGGAAGAATTGCCGGAAAGCGCCGCGAAGGTGCTCGTCGCGTAACGCGACATGGCGATGAAACAGGAAAATCCCTCCGAACCTTTCAAACGCGCCGTCGGCACAGCGGTGCGCGCGCTCGCGGGCGAGCCGGAGTTGGAAGTGAATTTCAGCGCGGAGCCGCCCGCGCTTAGAGGGCCCAAAGCGCGGCTGCCCCTGCCCTCGCGCAATCTGCCGCCGAACGAAGTCGCGATTGTGCGCGGCGCGGGCGATGCCTACGCGCTGCGCCGTGCCTATCACCTTGACAAGATCGACGCGCAATATCGCCCGCAGACGGCCGATGCCGCCGCGATCTTCGAAGCCGCCGAACAGGCGCGCGTCGAAGCGATCGGCGCGCTCGCGATGAAAGGCGTCGCGCAGAATCTCGCTGCTGGATTGGAAGCGCGTTGCAATCAACGCGGCCTTGCCAAGGCGCGCGTGCGCGGCGATGTGCCTATTGCCGATGTCGTTGGTCTCCTTGTGCGCGAAAAGCTCACGGGTGAAGCGCCGCCGGAGAATGCGCGCTCAGCCGTCGATCTGTGGCGTCCGCTCATCGAGGAACGCGCAGGCGCGGATTTCGAAAAGCTCGCGCCTGTGCTGCGCGATCAGAAAGCTTTCGCGAAACTCACGCGCACGATCCTGAAGGATCTCAATTTCGGCGACGATCTGCAAAGCGAGTCCGAAGAATCTTCCGACGAAAACAACGAAGGCGAGCCCGAGCAACAGGAAGGAGGCGAGACGGAAGAGTCTACCGAATCCGCCGAGGCCGAACTTTCCGAAAGCGAAGGCGAAGAAGGCGAGGAAACGCCGACCGAAATGCGCTCCGAACACACGGAGGAATTGTCCGATGCGCAGGAGGAGCCTGAAGATGGCACGCGCCCGCAGCGCCCGGAGCTTCCTTTCGCCAATCAGGACGATTGGGGTTATCGCATACACACCACGCAATTCGACGAAGTGATTTCCGCCAGCGATCTGTGCGATGCCGACGAGCTCGCGCGGCTGCGCAATTTCCTCGATCAGCAATTGCAGGCGATGCAGGGCGTGGTGTCGCGGCTTGCGAACAAATTGCAGCGTCTGCTCATGGCGCAGCAGAACCGTTCCTGGGAATTCGATCTCGAAGAAGGCATTCTCGATACGTCGCGCCTGCCGCGCATCATCATCGATCCGATGTATCCGCTGTCGTTCAAGCATGAAAAGGACATGACGTTCCGCGATACGATTGTGACGCTGCTGCTCGACAATTCGGGTTCGATGCGCGGGCGGCCCATCATGGTGGCGGCGATGTGCGCCGATATTCTCGCGCGCACGCTGGAACGCTGCGCCGTGAAAACGGAAATCCTCGGCTTCACGACGCGCGCGTGGAAAGGCGGACAATCCCGCGAGAAATGGATCACGGATGGAAAGCCGCCGCATCCCGGCCGCCTCAACGATCTGCGCCATATCGTTTACAAGGCGGCGGACGAACCGTGGCGGCGTGCGCGGCGCAATCTCGGATTGATGATGCGCGAAGGATTGCTGAAAGAAAACATCGACGGCGAGGCG
>DATHQA010000071.1:0-3734 GCA_035483375.1 Rhizomicrobium sp.
ATCTCCTTGCGCGAAAGCCCCTCGACTTGGCGCAACACGACCGCTTCGCGGCAGCGCGGCGGGAGACGATCGAGCGCACGCTGCAACCGGCGCAATTCATCGCGACCCGTCACGCCGCGTTCCGGCCCCGGCACCTCGGACTCGACCGCAAGACTTTCGAGATCGCCCACAGTTTCGATGGGCACGACCTGCTGATCGCGGAATTTGTTGATGAGAAGATTGCGCGCTGCCGTAAACACGAAAGGCCGCGTCTTCAGCGGAAACTCCGCTTCGGCAACATCGGCGAAATGAGTGTAAACGCGCACATAAACCTCTTGCACGAGATCTTTCACATCGCTTTCGTTGCGCCAGTTGCGGCGGAAATAGCCGATGAGCTCCGCTTCGAGCGGCAACACTTCGCGCAGGAACCACGCATCCACCGCACGCATGGCCCCGCCCGAAACGAAGGCAGCATGCTGTTCACGATCCGCTTCCGGCTTGTCCGTCACCCGCTCGCCCCTGCCCTTTCACGAGCCGCATCCTATCGCACTCATAGGACACGGCTCACTTGCGCGATGGTGGGGCCTCGCGAAAAATTATTTAAGGTGAAGTCGCGCACCTGAGCAACCGGAACCGGCAACGCGCCCAATCGTTAGCTTCCGAGGAGCTTTCGCAAGAAACTTTGGAGACGACGCATGGCAGAGAAAGATAAAACCAAAAAGCCGGACCTTCGTGACGGCCTTCCCGGCCGCATCGTGGGCGGGCCCATGAAAGCGGAATATGTCGGCGATGAATCGCCCGCCAGTGACAGCGGGCCGGACATCACGAAACCCGGCGCGTTCAAACGCCCGGCGGGTCAAGCTACGCAAGAATAAATCAGGATTGTTCTGCCCTTATGGCGGCCGCCGAACCCCGGCGGCTGCCATAATATTTCGAATGGACTTTCGTGAATTCCGCGCCGATGAGCAGAAGCTGCGCCGAATAATAGATCCATAATAGAATGATAACGAGCGCGCCTGCCGCACCAAAGCTCGATGCGATGGCCGAGCGGCCGATATAGAAGCCGATAAGGAATTTTCCGAGATCGAACAATAGCGCCGTCGCGAATCCGCCAATGGCGACGTCTTTCCATTTGAGATCGGCATCCGGCAATACTTTATAAATCGCGGCGAACAGCAAGAAGAGCAGCAGGAAAGACACCGCGAAATTAAGGCCGATCAGAACATCGTGCTCGAGCGACATATGCGCACTGAGGAAATGACCGAATGCGACCATCGCCGCCGTCACTGTGAGAGAAATGAGAAGAAAGAAGCCGAGCGCGATGACGAGACCCATGCTCACAGCGCGCGCGCGCAGCAATCGCGTCAATGTCGTGCCTTCGAGCTTCGCTTTCCAGACGATGTTGAATGCGGATTGCATTTCCCCGAACACACCGGACGCCGCGATGACAAGCGTGCCGATCTCGAATGCGCCGGATAAAATCCCGCGCGCGCGATAGGATGCGCTTTCGAGAATTGAGAGCAGCAAGGACGCGCTTGCGGGGCCCATAAGCGTCTGGAATTGCCACGCAATCGCAGCACGCGCGGCTACTGGCCCGAACACAGATCCCGCAATCCAGATGACGACGATAAGCACAGGCGCCATTGCGATGACGGAGTAAAATGCAATCGCAGCCCCGCGGCTCAGCATGTCGTCATCGACATAAGCCGCAAAAGTTTCGGAGAGGATTTGCCAGGCAAATCTCCATTCACCCGCGGAAGGGCGGGGATTTTCTATGGATTGCATGGCCATAAATCGGAAATCCGCATTTTCCCCATTGCACGATAACGGTTGCGGCGCGGAACCGTTGCCGCAATCGGCGGTTCCCATGCAGCAATTTCTGCATCCGGGCGTTTAGCTTTCGGAGGTCGAAATGGCGGACGTCACTCATCAACGCATGCATACGCGCGAAAGCTGGCAGCCACCGGCGTGGCTCATCATTTCGGTTGCGATTGCGCTTGTCATCGCGGTGTTCTTGCTTGTGTTCCAATGGAACTGGTTGCGCGCGCCCGTCGCGCGTTACGCTTCGCGCGAAAGCGGACGCGAGGTGCAGATCGCAGGCAATTTGAAAGTTCACTTATTCTCCTGGCATCCGAGCGCGACTGTCGAAGGCTTGACGGTCTCCAATCCGGCTTGGGCGCCTTCAGGCGATACGCTCAATATTCCGAAGCTTTATGTGCAGACGCGATTGGGCGCGCTGCTGCATGGGCAGGTTTCGCTCATGCGCGTCGTTGTCACCAATCCGCACATCGCGTTGTTGCGCGACCGCCGAGGCCGCGCGAATTGGGAACTCGGCAAGACAGCGTCCGAGAATGCCGAGCCTCTCGATCTACCGCCGATTAAGCAATTCCTCGTCGAGAATGGTCAATTGGAGATCACCGATCTTTTGCGGCGGTTGCGTTTCACGGGCACGATTTCGTCGCAGGAAAATGCGGGCGGGCTCAGCACCGCATTCTGGCTAACTGGCGACGGTACGCTGAACAACCGCAAATTCCAGATGCATGTCACGGGCGGGCCGCTCATCAATATCGAGCGTAGCAAGCCTTATGATTTCGATATGGATGTGAGCGCGGGCACAACGCATGTCGAAGCAAAAGGCGCGATCACGCATCCGTTCAATCTTGGACAGATCAGCGCGGCCGCGACATTCTCCGGTCCCAATTTCGCAGACCTTTATGACCTCACAGGCCTCGCGCTGCCGGGAACACCGCCTTATCGCGTGACCGCGCACATCACACGTTACGGGCGGCATTACACACTCAGCGGATTGCAGGGCCGCGTGGGCCGCACCGATCTCGCCGGTTGGGCGTCCGTCGATATGTCTACGGGCCATCCCTATCTCGAAGCGGATTTGCATTCGACGAATGCGTATCTGACCGATATGGGGCCGCTATTCGGCGCGCGTCCGCCCGCGCAGGCTGTAGCGACGGCGGCGAAGCTTGCGAAAGTGCCGGTCGCAACGGCCACGCGGGAAATCGCGCAGAAGACCGATGCCTCCCATCTCTTACCCGATTTCCCGTTGAATACTGACCGCCTGCGCCAGATGGACGCGAAGGTGAACTATCGCGCCGATAAAGTGATATCCGCCGATTTCCCGCTTCATACACTCATGCTGAAGCTCACATTACAGAAAGGCGTGCTGACGCTCGATCCCGTGTCGTTCGCATTCGCGGCGGGCAAACTCTCCGGCATGTTGCAGATCGATGCGCGCAATGAAGTACCATCCGTCAATCTCGATGCGCGGTTGCAGAATGTGAATCTCGATCAATTCGCCGCCGGCAAACAACCGCTTGTGAAAGGCGTGCTCGAAGCGCGCGCGAAAGTGCATGGCACGGGCAATTCCGTGCACAAGGCTGCCTCTACGATGAGCGGCACGGTCGTCGCCGTTGTCCCGCAAGGCACGATCAATCAGCGCTCCGCCGAATTGCTCGGCATCGATGTCGATCGCGCGCTATTCCTTCCTGCGGACAAAGAGACCAATCTGCGCTGCGCCGTTGGCGGCTTCCAGGCGCAAAACGGCGTGCTCACGACTGAGACTTTCCTTGTCGATACGGATGTCGTGAAAGCGACGGGCACAGGCACACTGAACCTGCGCGATGAGACCGTCGATATGCAAATAAAGGGCGAACCCAAGAAGTTCACCTTCTTCCGGCTGCGCACGCCAATCACGGTCACGGGCCCTATCGCGCATCCTACGCTTGGCGTGAAAGCGGGTG
>DATHQA010000072.1:0-4984 GCA_035483375.1 Rhizomicrobium sp.
CGCAAACACACGCGGTCTATTCGGACCTCTCCGCGAAGCGTTTGTGGGATTTGTCGGAAGAAGAAAACTCTTGATTGATTAAGTTTCGCGCAGGAACGCGCGAAAGCTAGCGGCGAAGCGTTCGGCGTCTTCCAGAAACGCCGAATGCCCGCCGCGAAACATTTCTACGCGGTGATTGGGAATACGCGCGACTGCATCCTTGCAGCGCGACCACGCAAGGATTTGATCGCTTTTCGCCCAGGCAACGAAAACCGGACATTTGATTTGCGCGGCAAGCGCGCGCGTGTCCGCTTCGGGCTCCGCAAATCCTTCCCAAGCCGCGCGTAACACCGGCGCGATCTCGTAACCGGCAGCGACAATGCGGTCGCGTTGCGCGCCGCCATAGGGCAGTACCATGCGGCGATAATAAAAACGGAACGCGCCCGCATACCATCTCTTGCCGTTCTCGCCCGCGTGGAAAAACGAAACCATGCGCGCGATGACGAATTTCGCAAAACCGCTGACCGCCGAAAGCCCGCCGGAATTGCACAGCAGGAGCGCACGCACACGATCCGGCGCACGCGCCGCAATCTGCAAGGCAGCAGCCCCGCCAATGGAATTGCCGAGCAGCACGACTTTATCAAGTCCCAGCGCATCAAGTGCGGCCAGCGCAATCTCCGCATAGCGTTTGGCGCTCGGTGCGTCTTTCATGGCGGGCGAGCGGCCTTGCCCCGGCCAGTCGATCGCGATGATCTCGCATATATCGCCAACACGATTGGCCAATTCCTCAAAATCGCGCGTGCCATGACCGATCGCATGCAGGCATACAACAGGAATTCCGTGGCCGCGCCGCATGACGGCGAGACGTACGCCATCCGCCTCGATCCATATCACGGGATCGGGTGCGCCGATTTCGGCACGCAAGCGTCCGACACTGTTGTCCATCGCGTTCATCTTGTGATATACGTATCACATGAAGAAAACCCAACGCAAGCGCGATCCTGAAGACACGCGTGAAAAACTCGTCGCCGCGGCGGAGGATGAATTCAACGCGAACGGTTTTCACGGCACCGATACGAACCGCATCGCGAAGAAAGCGGGTTACGCGCCGCAGACCTTCTATCGTCATTTCGCGGACAAGACGGATATCTTCCTTGCCGTCTACGAACGCTGGTGGAAAGGCGAGGTGGCGGCGCTCGAGAACGTTTTGCGCAAGCGTCGTGGCAAAGATGGCGCGATGGCGGCTGCCCGCGTGGTGATCGGATTCCACACGCGCTGGCGAGGTTTCCGGCGTTCGTTGCGTCACCTCGCTGTCACAGATTCGCGCGTGCGTGTGGCACGGGCGGCAGCGCGATGGGCACAGCTTGCGCCGCTGAAAGAAGCAGGCACAAGACGCGGCGACGCCGAACTCATCGCATCATTGCTCACGGCGGAGCGATTGTGCGATGCGGCCGCCGAAGGCGAGTTCACCGACATGGGTCTTTCGCGCGCCGAAGCAACCATGATCGTCGCAAGCGCAATGGCGGCGCTTACTGCACGCGATTAATCGGACGATGCGAAAACGCTAATCTTCGCGCCATCGCGACGGGGTCAGGCACGAATTACACATGCGTGGTTTCGCAGCCCTACAAATAGGGCCTGTTCGCCAACACCGGCACGCCCACGGCGAAGGATAGCGTTCACATGAGCTATCAGATCACGTCCGTCGGCGGCACGGGCCGGCGCCTTGTGTCGAGCACGTTCGACGTGATGAACGTGCCGGCGAACAACGCAACAACCACGTTCACGGTGCCTGCGCGAATCTAATCTCGTTTCAGCCACGCGTAAGGATGGATGAGGATTTGCAAAGCGCGTCCGCCCGAAAGGGTTCGTGCGATTCGTTCCATGAGGCGATGGCGGGACCCGCCGCCGTCGCTTTCTTCTTTCCAGCTCGGCCGCCCTCCATAATTGTCGATATTCGCCATAAGCCCTGCTTCGCTCGCGCGTACGGGCGTCAACCAATTCGGTGCGAAAAGGCTTGTCGCCAATTCGCGCAAAGGCGGCTCGAGCCCGGGCAAACGCGCACGCAAATTCTGCACGAGTTCGCCGCCATGCGCCGCCGATGTGTTGACGTTTCCGAAATGCTCGCAAGAGCGCCTCACGCGCATTTTCAAATGCTCCAGCGCACCTGCATGAAATGCGGCCAGATGTTCAGGCTGTGCTGCCATATCTTCGAGCCATGCGATGACCTCGTTCGAGGCCGTCCAGCGGCGATGAGCTTTCGCATCGCCTGAAAATTTCGTTTCGATGAGAAAGGCATCTGTTGGTGAATCGTGCAGGCCCAAAGTGACCGGCGGTTTCACCTTCGCGGCAAAAGCGAGATATTGTTTGAGCCGCGCGCGCTCGGTTCTCGAATAATCCCATAGCAGGAAGAACGTTGCTGGAATCTGTTCGCGCAGATGAAGTGCAAGGAAATCATGCGCGGGCGCCAAATCTCGCAGATGGATGTCATAGCGGAACGAGACGCCATACGGGATGGGATTGCTTCCGAGCGCGGCACAGCTATGAAAACTGCAATTGTTCGTCTTCAGCAGATGCAAAAGCGTGTCGAACTGTTGCGCGAGGAAATAGTCCGGCTGGCCCGGTGCGCGCGCGGTCCTCAGCCAGCGTGCCGCGCTCGGCGCGAAACGGTTCTCGATACGAGTCGCCACTTTGCGGAAGAGGGTGATTGTTTTTCCCCGAAACTGTTTGCCCGACGCTAGCAAGAATCGGGTGGCCCCGCCAAAGCCGGAACGTCACGGTCGCGGCAAAGCGAGGGGCCGATGACGACATTCATTTTCCTGCATGGTTCGTTTCACGCCGCGTGGAATTGGCATCGCGTGTTGCCGTATTTGGAGCGCGCGGGCCATCGCGGGCTCGCGTCCGATCTGCCGGGCCACGGCCGCAATGCAATGAAGCCCGGCAAGGTCACGCTCAAGCGATGCGTCGACCATGTGCTTTCCGTCATGGACGAGGTGCCCGCGCGCGAAGACATCGTGCTTGTCGCGCATAGCAGGAACGGCATCGTCATCTCGCAAACCGCGGAGGCACGGCCCGAGCGGCTCAAAGGGCTTGTGTATCTCGCGGCCTATCTCGTGCCGAACAGGCGCTCGATGATGGAATATGCGCTTGAGGATCCTCAATCGCTTGTCGTGCGGAACATCGAAGCGGCGCTGCCGCCCAAAACGATCCGCACACTGACGCGACTGTTCCGGTCGGGCCTTGCACGCGCCATCGGGGCGGCGCTGCTGCCGAGTGCGATGCAAATGCACCGGCTCAAACGGGCGGCCTATCGCGAGGCGCTTTATCACGATTGCGGGCCGGAGATCGTGGAACTGGCGAACACGCTTCTGGAGGCCGAGCCCAATTGGGCGGGGTTCGAGCCGTTGCGAATCACCGATGCCCGCTTCGGTCGGGTTCCCAAGGCCTATATCGAATGCCTCCAGGACCGGGCCGTCACGCTTCCCCTTCAGCGGCGCATGCTCAGGGATACGCCGTGCGACCGGGTCTTTTCGATGGACGCATCGCACTCACCGTTCTTTTCGCAGCCAGAGCGGCTGGCGGACCTCCTCCTACAAGCTGTTGAGGGTTTCGGGCAGGAAGATCACTCAGTGGCAGCAACACGAAACTTGGCGCTTGCGGCATCTTGAGCACATTCATCGGGGCTACAAAAAAATCTGATTTTTCTATCGGTTTAGCGTTTGACACTGCTTAACCGCCCGCCTATACACCGCGCCCACGCCGCCCGCCGGGCTTGCCTTGCGGGCGGTGTTGCGTCTCTGGCATGATGGAATTTCGTGCTTAAGACGGGCTCTTTGACATTGTGATTGAAGGAAGGGGAACGTGGGCGGCGGCTCGGTCGCATCGCGTATGGCGAAAGCCATGCGCTAATGAATCGAGCCATCCGAACGCTCGCGTTCTTCAGCAATACACATAACACAAGCGATCGTTTCCGGGCCTGTGACGGGACCGGGATCGATCAACCCTTGTCTTTTTGTGATTGCGAACAACGAACGTGAAGCGTCGTTTGGTTCAGGATCAAAACATGAGAGTTTGATCCTGGCTCAGAACGAACGCTGGCGGCAGGCCTAAAACATGCAAGTCGAGCGCCCAGCAATGGGAGCGGCGGACGGGTGAATAACACGTGGGAATGTACCTTTCGGTACGGAACAACTCAGGGAAACTTGAGCTAATACCGTATGCGCCCTTACGGGGAAAGATTTATCGCCGAAAGATCAGCCCGCGTCTGATTAGCTAGTTGGTGAGGTAACGGCTCACCAAGGCTTCGATCAGTAGCTGGTTTGAGAGAACGATCAGCCACACTGGGACTGAGACACGGCCCAGACTCCTACGGGAGGCAGCAGTTGGGAATCTTGGACAATGGGCGAAAGCCTGATCCAGCCATGCCGCGTGAGTGATGAAGGCCTTCGGGTTGTAAAGCTCTTTCGCCTACGACGATAATGACGGTAGTAGGAGAAGAAGCCCCGGCTAACTTCGTGCCAGCAGCCGCGGTAATACGAAGGGGGCTAGCGTTGTTCGGAATTACTGGGCGTAAAGCGCGCGCAGGCGGCTCTCCAAGTCAGTGGTGAAAGCCCGGAGCTCAACTCCGGAATTGCCATTGAAACTGGAAAGCTTGAGTACGAGAGAGGTGAGTGGAATTCCCAGTGTAGAGGTGAAATTCGTAGATATTGGGAAGAACACCGGTGGCGAAGGCGGCTCACTGGCTCGTTACTGACGCTCAGGCGCGACAGCGTGGGGATCAAACAGGATTAGATACCCTGGTAGTCCACGCCGTAAACGATGGATGCTAGCCGTTGGACAGCTTGCTGTTCAGTGGCGCAGCTAACGCATTAAGCATCCCGCCTGGGGAGTACGGCCGCAAGGTTGAAACTCAAAGGAATTGACGGGGGCCCGCACAAGCGGTGGAGCATGTGGTTTAATTCGACGCAACGCGCAGAACCTTACCAGGGTTTGACATCCTGTGCTC
>DATHQA010000073.1:0-8569 GCA_035483375.1 Rhizomicrobium sp.
TCCGGCATCGGCCGCGAAGGCTCCAAATACGGCATAGAAGATTTTCTCGAAATCAAATATCTCGCACTCGGTGGATTGGGAAGCTGACATGATTCCGCGTTACGCACGGCCTGAAATGACGGCGATCTGGTCGCCGGAAGAGAAATTCCGCATCTGGTTCGAAATCGAAGCGCACGCCGCCGATGCGCTGGCCGACCTCGGCGTTATCCCGAAAGACGCCGCTGCGAAGGTCTGGGAAAAAGGCCGCAACGCGAAATTCGACATTGCGCGCATCGATGAGATCGAACGCGAGACGAAACACGACGTTATCGCGTTCCTTACACATCTTTCCGAGATCGTGGGACCGGAAGCGCGTTTCGTGCATCAGGGCATGACGTCATCCGACGTTCTGGACACTTGTCTATCGGTGCAGTTGCGCCGCGCCGCGGATATTCTCATCGCCGATGTCGATGCATTGCTGGTGGCACTCAAGCGCCGCGCCATCGAGCACAAACATTCCGTCACGATTGGCCGCAGCCATGGCATCCATGCCGAGCCGACGACATTCGGCGTGAAGCTTGCGGGCTTCTATGTCGAATTCGAGCGTTGCAAACAGCGCCTCATCACGGCGCGCGAGGAAATTTCCGTTGCTGCGATCTCCGGCGCCGTCGGCACATTCGCCAATATCGATCCGCGCGTGGAAGCGCATGTCGCAAAGAAACTGGGCCTCAAGGTCGAGCCTGTTTCGACGCAAGTGATTCCGCGCGACCGGCATGCGGCCTATTTCGCGGCACTCGGCATCGTGGCAAGTTCAATCGAACGGCTCGCCACCGAAGTCCGCCATCTGCAACGCACCGAAGTCCTCGAAGCGGAGGAATATTTCTCCGAAGGCCAGAAGGGGTCTTCCGCCATGCCGCACAAGCGCAATCCCGTGCTCACGGAAAACCTCACGGGCCTCGCACGCATGGTGCGCGCCTATGTTGCGCCCGCGATGGAGGATGTGGCGCTGTGGCATGAACGCGATATTTCACATTCCTCGGTCGAGCGTTATATCGGCCCGGATGCAACGATCACGCTCGATTTCGCGCTCGCGCGCATGACGGGCGTCATCGAGAAACTCATCGTGTATCCCGCGCGCATGAAGGAAAATCTCGAACGCACACATGGTCTCGTCCATAGCCAGCGTGTACTGCTTGCGCTGACGCAGGCAGGCCTTGCGCGCGAAGCGTCCTATAAACTCGTGCAGAAAAACGCGATGCGCGCCTGGAATGGCGAAGGCGCGCTGCTCGACCTGCTGAGGGCCGACAAGGACGTGATGCAGGCATTGTCGCCCGCGCAACTCGAATCCCTATTCGATCTCGATTATCACCTCAAACACCTCGATACGATTTTCACGCGGGTGTTTGGATAAATACCCACGCCGTCATTGCCCGGCTCGTCCGGGCAATCCATTTTCCTGATGCAAAAAATTGGATCACCCGGACAAGCCGGGTGATGACAGATTAGGGATAAACGGAAGTTAGTTCTTCCCCGCTTCGTGCATCACCTGATCGGCGGCGACGGCGAGCAGTTCTTCCATCTTGCCATGGATGAAGTGATCGGAGCGCGCGATCTTCGCCGCTTCGAAATCGGATTTGATCTTGCGGAACACGTCTTCGTCGCCCGGTTCCTCGAAATCGGCTTTCACGACCTCCTTCGCATAGGCCTCGGCGTCCGTACGCCCCATTTCGGCCGCAGCCCATAGCCCGAGCAGCTTGTTCCGCCGCGCCGTGATCTTGAAGCGCAACTCCTCGTCATGCGCCCATTTGGCTTCCTGCCCCTTGCGCCGGTCCTCGAACGATCCACTCATCCTAACCCCTTGATCGCCATCACTATTCCAGAAACATTGGGGCACAATAACGCAATTGTGGGCGAAGCGCGACGGCACATTGAAGCACGGGCCCCGCTGCTCTAAGTTGCCACTCCGACGGGGACTCACTCGCGAGCGCCCCGTTTCGCGTTTTAGGCGGGACCGAATCGATGAAGCGCCGGCGCATGATCTACGAGGGCAAGGCCAAAATCCTCTATGAGGGGCCCGAGCCCGGCACGTTCGTGCAATATTTCAAGGACGACACCACCGCCTTCGACGCGCAGAAACGCGCCACCATCGAAGGCAAGGGCGTGCTCAACAACCGCATCAGCGAATATCTGATGACGCAACTCAACGCGATCGGCGTGCCCACGCATTTCGTGCGCCGCCTCAACATGCGCGAACAGCTTGTGAAGGAAGTGGAGATCGTTCCGCTCGAGGTTGTGGTGCGCAATGTGGCGGCGGGCTCGATGTCCAAGCGTCTCGGCATCGAGGAAGGCACGGTGCTGCCGCGCTCCATCATCGAATATTATTACAAGAACGATGCGCTGCACGATCCCTGGGTGAGCGAGGAACACATCACAGCGTTCGGCTGGGCGAGCCCGCAGGACCTCGACGACATCGTCAACCTCACGATCCGTATCAATGATTTCCTCAGCGGGCTGTTCCTCGGCGTCGGCATCAAGCTTGTCGATTTCAAGCTCGAATTCGGGCGGCTGTGGGAAAACGATTACATGCGTATCGTGCTGGCCGATGAGATCAGCCCGGATTCGTGCAGACTTTGGGACACGAATACGAATGAGAAGATGGACAAGGACCGCTTCCGCCGCGATATGGGCGGCGTCGTCGAAGCCTATTCCGAAGTCGCGCGGCGCCTGGGCATCATGCCGGAATCGGTGCAGGGCGAGAGCAAGGGACCGATGTTAGTTAAATGAAGGCACGCGTTTTTGTGACGTTGAAGAATGGCGTACTCGATCCGCAAGGAAAGGCGATCGGAAATGCACTGCACGGATTGGGTTTCGGCGCAGTCGGCGATGTGCGGCAAGGCAAAGTCATCGACATCGAACTTACCGAACGCAATGAAGACAAAGCCCGCGCCTCGCTGAAAGACATGTGCGAGAAACTCCTCGCCAACACGGTGATCGAGAAATACGAGATCGAGCTGCGGCCATGAAATCCGCCGTTGTCGTTTTTCCGGCTTCCAATTGCGACCGCGATGCGCAGGTGGCGCTGGAAGCGATGACGGGGAAGAAGCCGCATATGATCTGGCATGGCGACAGCGAAATGCCGGATGTCGATCTTATCGTGCTGCCGGGTGGATTTTCCTACGGCGATTATCTGCGCTGCGGCGCGATGGCGAGCCAGTCGCGCATCATGCGCGATGTGAAGGCGAAGGCGGACAAAGGCGTCGCGGTTCTCGGCATCTGCAATGGGTTTCAGGTGCTGACGGAATCCGGGCTGCTCCCCGGCGCGCTCATGCGCAATGCCGATCTCAAATTCGTCTGCCGTCCCGTGGGCCTTGAAGTCAACGAAACGCAAAGCGCCTTCACGCGCAAATACGAACATGGCCAGCGCGTGACGTTTCCCGTGGCGCATGGCGACGGCAATTATTTCGCCGATGACGAAACGCTCGACCGCCTCGAAGGCGAAGGCCGTGTCGTGTTCCGCTACGCGGGCGGCGAAAACCCGAACGGTTCGGCGCGCAACATTGCGGGCATTCTCAACGAGAAACGCAATGTGCTGGGCCTCATGCCGCATCCCGAGCGCGTGGTCGATCCGCTGCTCGGCGGCACGGATGGCCGCGGCGTGTTCGAAAGCCTTATCGAAGCGCTTTCTTGATCGCTGCTGCCGGTCTAACTTCTTCCCGCCTATGGAGCATGGAACATGAAAAAACTGTCTTTGGTTTTTGCAAGTCTTATGGTTCTGGCCGCGACTGGTCCTGCGCCCGCACAGAACAACACAACAGCGAGCGCACCCGCGCCGATTCCCGCGGGCACCTACAAGCTCGATCAGGCGCATGCGAGCCTCATCTTCCGCGTGAGCCACATGGGCTTTTCCAATTTCACGTCGCGTTTCACGCGCTTTGACGCGACGCTCAATTTCGATCCCGATCATCCCGAACGCTCCGGCGTTTCGGCGACGATCGATCCCGCATCGGTGGAGATTTTCGGTTCCGCTCTCGCCGATATCCTCAAAAGCGCACAATGGTTCAACGTCGCGCAATTCCCGCAGATGACATTCACGTCCACGAAGATCGAACTGACGGGTGCTAAGACCGCGCGCATCACAGGCAATCTCACATTTCATGGCGTGACGCAGCCCGTTTCGCTCGACGCCACATTCAATGGTGGCTATGGCAGCAATTCGTTCGACCCAGGCGGCGCGCGCATCGGCTTCTCCGCGCATGGCACGCTGAAGCGCTCCGCATTCGGCCTCGCATTCGGCATCCCCGCGCCGGGCACCACATTCGGCGTCGGCGACGATGTGGATTTCCAGCTTGAAGTCGAGTTCAGCAAACCAAAAGCCTCATGACCGCCATCACGCCCGAGCTTGTCAAAGACCACGGCCTCAGTGAATCCGAATACGCCAAGATTCTGGAACTGATGGGCCACGAACCTACCTTCGTCGAGCTTGGTATTTTCTCGGTGATGTGGAGCGAACATTGCTCCTACAAATCCACGCGCGCACATTTGCGCAAGCTGCCGACCAAAGCGCCATGGGTATTGCAGGGGCCGGGCGAGAATGCGGGCGTCATCGATATCGGCGATGGCGACGCGGCGATCTTCAAGATGGAAAGCCACAATCACCCGAGTTTCATCGAGCCGTATCAGGGCGCGGCCACGGGCGTGGGCGGCATCATGCGCGACGTGTTCACGATGGGCGCGCGGCCCATCGCGATGATGAATGCGCTGCGCTTCGGCGATCCATCGCATCCCAAGACGCGGCATCTTGTGAGCGGCGTGGTCGCGGGCATTGGCGGTTACGGCAATTGCATGGGCGTGCCGACGGTCGGCGGCGAAGTGAATTTCCATCGCTCCTACAACGGCAACATCCTCGTCAATGCGATGTGTGTGGGCCTCGCGCGCGCCGACAATATTTTCCTTTCGGCGGCGAAGGGCGCGGGCAATCCCGTCGTCTATATCGGCTCGAAGACGGGGCGCGACGGTATCCACGGCGCAACAATGGCGTCGGCCGAATTCGACGATGCGTCCGAAGAAAAACGCCCGACCGTGCAGGTCGGCGATCCGTTCACGGAGAAATTGCTGCTGGAAGCCTGCCTCGAACTCATGGCGACGGATGCGATTATTGCCATACAGGATATGGGCGCGGCCGGCCTCACATCTTCTTCTGCCGAAATGGCGGACAAAGGCGGCAGCGGCATCGAACTCAATCTCGACCGCGTGCCACAGCGCGAAGAGAACATGACGGCTTACGACATGATGCTGTCCGAAAGCCAGGAACGCATGCTCGCGGTGCTGAAGCCGGGCCGCGAGGCGCAGGCCGAAGCGATCTTCAAGAAATGGGAACTCGACTTCGCGGTGATCGGCGTCACGACCGATACGAACCGGCTTGTCGTGAAGCACAAAGGCGCGGTCGTCGCCGACATGCCTGTGACCGCGCTGTCCGATGAAGCGCCCGTTTACGAACGCCCCTTCGCACATCGCGCGCCCGCACGCGGCAATCCGAAATTCGATCCATCGAAACCCATCATCGAATCGCTTGTGAAGATTCTGGCCTCGCCCGATATGTGCTCGCGCCACTGGATCTGGGAGCAATATGACTATTCCGTCATGGCCGATACGGTGCAATGCCCCGGCGGCGATGCGGCCGTCGTGCGCGTGCATAACAAGAACAAGGCACTCGCGATCACGACCGATGTGACGCCGCGTTATTGCAAGGCTTATCCGTATGAAGGGGCGAAACAGGCCGTTGCCGAAGCCTGGCGCAATCTCACCGCCGTTGGTGCGTTGCCGCTTGCTGTCACCGACAATCTCAATTTCGGCAATCCGCAAAAGCTAGAAATCATGGGCGAGATCGTCGCCTGCATCGAAGGCATCGGCGATGCATGCCGCGCGCTCGACTTCCCCGTCATCTCGGGCAATTGCTCCTTATATAACGAGACCAACGGCGAAGGCATTCTGCCCACGCCCGCCATTGGCGCAGTGGGATTGCTTAAAGACGTGCGTCGTATGGCGACCATCGCGTTCAAGCGCGAAGGCGATGCGATCATCCTTATCGGCGACACGAAAGGCCATCTCGGTCAATCGATCTATCTGCGCGAGATTGAAGGCAAGGAAGAAGGCGCCGCACCTCCGGTCGATCTCGCTACCGAAAAGAAGAATGGCGATTTTGTGCGCGGGCTAATCGAGGCTGGGCGCATCGATACGGTTCACGATGTTTCGGACGGCGGTGTTCTTGTCGCCGTTGCTGAAATGGCGATGGCCGGAAATATCGGCGTAGATTTCTCCATGCCGGGCGCGACAATGGAAGAATTCGTGCCAAATTATTTTGGCGAAGATCAAGGGCGATATATCTTGGCCGTACCTGCAGACGAAGAGAAGGCGATCATCGAAGAGGCGCACAAAGCCGGCGTCATTGCAGTATGGCGGGGGAAAACTGGCGCAGGTACCAAGGCCAGCCCTGTGTTGATGGGACGAGCACTCAAGCCCATCCGCATTGCCGATCTGAAACACGCGCACGAAGCCTGGTTTCCAGCCTATATGAACGGTGGTGAATTGCCGCCGACAAACTGATAGGCTTCTTCCATGGCGATGGCGGCAAGTGAAATCGAAACCCTGATTAAAGACGCGTTTCCCGACGCGGGTGTCCGCATCACTGCGCTTGCCGATGACAATGATCACTGGGCTGCGATGGTCACGAGTGCTGCCTTTAAAGGCAAAACCCGCGTGCAGCAGCACCAGATGGTTTATGATGCCTTGAAGGGCCGCATGGGCGGCGTGCTGCACGCACTGTCGCTGCAGACCGCCGCGAAAGACTGATCGTGAGCAATCACGTTATTCATCGCTATGCCGATGCGTGGCGGCACGGCGATCTTGCGGGCATCGTCGGCTGCTATCACGACGAATTCACCCTGCACTATTTCGGCAACAATCCTCTGTCGGGCAATCATGTCGGCAAAGCGGCCTCGCTCGCCGCGTTGCGTGAGGTTTCACTTAAGACCAACCGCAAGCTCCTCGAAATCACCGATGTCATGGTCGGGCCAAAGCGTTGTGCGGTGCTGGCCCGCGAGGCGTTCAGTCGCGACGGACGAATCACGGAGATCGACCGCGTGTTGATTTACACGATCAAGGACGGTTTGCTGCACGAATGCTGGGTCTATGATTCCGATCAGGCCCGCGTGGATGAGTTTCTTCGGACTCCTTGACGCTCCGGCCACTCGCGCCTATCTCATATGGGTCCGTAAGCCCGAGGCCGCCATGACCATCCACGACCGCATCCAGAACGAAGTCGCGAGCAATGACGTATTGCTGTTCATGAAGGGTACGCCCGTGTTCCCGCAATGCGGGTTTTCGGCTGCGACGGTGCAGATCCTCTCCAACCTCGGCGTCAAGTTCAAAGCCATCGACGTGCTGAAGGATCCGGAAATCCGTCAAGGCATCAAGGAATTCTCGAACTGGCCGACAATCCCGCAGCTTTATGTGAAGGGCGAATTCGTCGGCGGCTGCGATATCCTCAAAGAGATGTATGAGGCTGACGAGCTAGCGCCGTTCTTCGCCGAACGCGGCATTGTTCTAGAAAACGCCTAACCGCCAAAGTGTTTTTGCCAAACAGACGCCAAACGCGGGCGTTGCGCTAACGCTTCGGCCATTGCAACGAGCTTCGGCAGATTCTTCGCGCGCCAATCCTTGCCCACCGACCAGCGGCTGAACATCACCGCATAGATATCGGCGGCGCAGAAACCGCTCGGCAAAAGCCACAGTCCTGCAATCGCGTTTTCGATGATGAGGATTCGCTCGCGCACGCGGTCGCGCGCCTTCGTCAGCAGTTCTTTCGGATCGGAACCTTCGGGCGCGAAACGCTGCGGATAGTCAACAATCTCGACCATCGGATAGATCTCCGACGCCATAAAAGCCAGCCAGCGATAGCATTGTGCGCGCGCATCGCTTTTCGGCGGCGGCAGCAATCCAGCATCGGGATGCCAGTCGGCAACCGTCAGCAGAATAGCGAGCGATTCCGTGACGATCCCGCCATCGGGCGATTTGAGCGCTGGCATCTTGCCGCTTGGATTGATGGCAAGGAATTCCGGCGATTTCTGCTCGTTCTTCTCAAGCGAGATCGTCTTAAATTCGTAATCCGCGCCCGCTTCCGCAAGTGCTGCTTCAACTGAAAACGCGCCTGAACCTTTATCGCCATAAATGACGTAGCCCATGCGTTGCGCTCCAAAAGAAAAAGCCCGCGGGATCATCCGCGGGCTTTCGCAATCATTCAACTCAAGAAGACGTTAGCGTGAATAAAATTCGACCACGAGGCTGGGCTGCATCTGCGCCGCATAGGGCACATCGCCGAGCTTGGGTATGCGCACGAATTTCGCTGTCATCTTGTTGTGGTCGGCATTGACGTAATCAGGCACGTCGCGTTCGGCGCTCTTGGAGGCCTCGATCACGAGCGCCATGTCGCGCGCCTTGGGCGTCAACTCGATGGAATCGCCTTCCTTCACGAGATAACTCGCAACCGTCACGCGGCGGCCGTTCACTTTCACATGGCCGTGGCTCACGAGCT
>DATHQA010000074.1:0-14334 GCA_035483375.1 Rhizomicrobium sp.
TTGCGCGATACCATCTGATCCGGCCTTCCGCACTTACGATAATTAGAGCTGCCCATACGCAGCCGAATGCAATCGCATCCGTGCGCGTGAATTTTTCGCCGAGCATCAGCGTCGCAATGACGAGCGTGATCGACGGCGAAAGATATTGCAGAAAGCCAAGCGTTGTAAGCCTGATACGGCGCGCCCCTGCAGCAAACATCGTAAGCGGTATTGCCGTCAACGGACCGCCGCCAAGCAGCAATGCATCTTTGGTGAGATCGGCCGAAGGAAACGCGCCTGTTCCTTTCGCCCACCAGAACAGCACAAGGCCAAGCGTAACCGGAAACAAAATCCACGTCTCGACCGTGAGGCCGTCCAGCGCATCGACCGGTGCAAGCTTGCGAAAATATCCATAGAGCCCGAACGAAAGTGCGAGCGCAGGCGCGATCCATGGAATATGCCCGAGTGCAATCGCTTGTGCCGTGACTGCAATCGCCGCAAGCGCCATCGCAACAACACGGAATAGAGACATATGTTCGCCGAGCACAAGCGCGCCGAGCGCGAACGAAATGAACGGATTGATGAAGTAACCAAGGCTTGCTTCGACGAGCTGATGCGTTGCCACGCAGTAGATATAGATTGTCCAATTCGTGCTGATGAGCAGGCTTGTCAATGCAAGCGTAGCGAGCAAGCGTGGCTGGCGAATAATCGCCACGATATGCGCCCACCTTCGCCGCGCAAAAGTCACGCTCGCCACGACAAGCGCGCACCACACAAGCCGATGCACGGTCAGTTCGAAAGGCGGCATGCTCGTAAGCAGCCGCCAATAAAGCGGCATCACACCCCATAACGCATAAGCGAACGCGGCATAAAAAATCCCGGCGCCGTCGTCGGGCATATGTTTTGAGGAATTCGTCATGACACACTTTCGGACTCGCATGCGACTGTAGGCGCTGGCGACACATTTCCGCTGCGCGTTTGCCGCAAGTCTGTTATGCGTTCACGCGGGTGCACTGTCTCGAAACAATTTGTAACGGATCGAATCCGTCAACGCCTCGAATGACGCATCTACGATGTTCGGCGAAACACCGACCGTGGACCAGCGATTGCCCGCACCATCCACACTTTCCACCATCACGCGCGTCACGGCCTCCGTACCGCTTGTGAGGATACGGACTTTATAATCCACGAGACGCAGATCTTTTAGCGATGCGGAATATTGACCAAGATCCTTGCGCAACGCATCGTCGAGCGCATTTATCGGGCCGTTGCCGACGCCGACATTGTGATACACGGTGCCATGCGCCTTCAGGCGCACAATGGCTTCCGAAGCCGTGACGAGTTCTCCCACCGCATTATGTCGGCGCTCGACCGTGACGCGGAAACTATCGACCTCGAAATAATCCGGCACCTCGCCAAGCGCGCGGCGGGCGAGCAATTCGAACGAGGCCTCCGCACCGTCATAGGCATAGCCCAGGAATTCGCGTTGCTTCACATCTTCAAGCAAACGACTGATGCGCGCGTCCTTCGCGTCCACATCGATGCCGAGTTCGGCAAGCCGCGCCAGAACATTCGAACGCCCGGCCTGATCGGAAACGAGAATCTTGCGTGTGTTGCCGACCGTTTCCGGCGGCACATGTTCGTAGGTGCGCGGATCTTTCTGCACAGCGGAAGAATGAAGCCCGCCCTTATGCGCAAACGCAGACGGCCCGACATAGGCCGCATGCCGGTTCGGTGCGCGATTGAGGATTTCATCGAGCAGGCGCGAAACATGCGTGATCTGCGCAAGTTGTGCGCGGCTGAGGCCCGTTTCGAATTGCGAGGCGTATGATTCTTTCAGCATCAGCGTCGGCAACAGCGCGCAAAGATTGGCATTGCCGCAGCGCTCGCCCAGCCCATTGAGCGTTCCCTGAATCTGCCGCGCGCCGCCGCGCACCGCTGCCAAGCTCACAGCAACAGCCTGCTCCGTATCATTATGTGCGTGAATACCAAGCGCGGCATCTGGCCACTTCGCTTTCACATCGCTGACGATGCGATAGGCTTCTTCCGGCATCGTGCCGCCGTTGGTATCGCAAAGCACGAGCCAGCTTGCGCCCGCTTCGTGCGCCGCATTGATGCAGGCAAGCGCATATTCGGAATTGGCTTTGTAGCCATCGAAGAAATGTTCGGCATCGAACAACGCCTCGCGCCCCTTCGCTTTCACCGCTTCGATCGAAGCTGCGATGCAATCGATGTTCTCATTGCGCGGAATTTCGAGGGCGATATCGACATGGAAATCCCATGTCTTGCCGACGAGACAGGCTGCATCGGCGCGCGCGTCGAGCACGGCGGCAAGCGCCGGATCGTTCGCAGCACTGCGGCCCGACCGCTTCGTCATACCGAACGCCGTGAAGCGCGCGGATTTAAGCGGCGGACGTTCGGAGAAGAACGCCGTATCCGTCGGGTTCGCGCCGGGCCAACCGCCCTCGATGTAATCGACACCAAGTTCATCGAGCGCAAGCGCGATCTGGCGCTTGTCTTCCACGGAGAAATCGACGCCTTGTGTCTGCGCGCCGTCGCGCAACGTCGTGTCGAAAATGAAGAGGCGTTCACGACTCATCGCTTCACCTCCCATGTCGTGCCGTCAGGCCCGTCCCTCAGCACGATTCCCTGCGCGAGTAATTCATCGCGGATACGGTCGGATTCCTTGAAGTTCTTCGCTTTGCGCGCGGCGTTGCGCGCGTCGATGGCACGCGCAATTTCCACCGTATCGACCGCGACCTTGCGCGCGAGACGTTCGGGATCGGGGGAGAATCCGAACAGCATCAGTCCGCCCGCCAAATCCTCCGGCGAGGATTTGTGCAGTTCCGCCAGAGCCTGCGGCGTATTGAGATCATCACTTAATGCCGCAAGCATACCATCGCCTATGCGGGGATTGGCGACAGATTCAGCCGTATCGTACCAGCGTTCGAGAATATTCCAGCTTTCCTTCATGCCGTGCACGGTCCAATCGGTTGGCTGGCGATAATGGGTGCGCAACATGTTGAGGCGCAACACATCTCCCGGCCAATCGGCCAGCAGCTCGCGGATCGTCACGAAGTTGCCGAGACTTTTGGACATTTTCTCGCCTTCGACATTTAGGAAACCGTTGTGCATCCAGACGCGTGCAAGCGGATGATTGTGATGCGCGCTTTCGGATTGCGCGATCTCGTTTTCATGATGCGGAAATACAAGATCGATACCGCCGCCGTGAATATCGAATGTTTCGCCCAGATAGGCTTCGCTCATCGCAGAGCATTCGATATGCCAGCCCGGCCGGCCGCGCCCCCACGGTGAATCCCAACCGGGCGTGTTGGCATCCGATGGTTTCCACAGCACGAAATCCATCGCGCCGCGTTTGTAGGGCGCAACATCGACGCGCGCGCCCGCGATCATTTCATCGAGCGAGCGCCGTGCGAGTTTTCCATAATCCGGCTTCGACGATACATCGAACAGCACATGGCCGTCCGCTTCATAGGCGTGACCGGCTTCGATCAGTTGCGCGATCATCGCGATCATCTGATCGATATGTTCGGTCGCGCGCGGTGTATGTGTCGGCGGCAGGCAACCGAGCGCCATGACATCATCCAGATATTGCTTCGCCGTGCGCTCCGTCAGTTCGCGGATCGAAACGCCTTCGCTCGCGGCGCGCGCGTTGATCTTGTCGTCGATGTCCGTGATGTTGCGCACATAAGTAACATGCGCCTCTCCATATGAATGACGCAGCAAACGGAACAGCACATCGAACACGATGACGGGCCGCGCATTGCCGATGTGGGCGAAATCGTAAACAGTAGGTCCGCACACATACATGCGCACATTTTCGGGATCGAGGGGCGCGAACTCCTCTTTCGTGCGCGTCAGCGTGTTGTAAAGACGAAGCGTCATGGCATGCACTCAATGTGATTTGGGCCGACCCCGGCAAGGGCCTCTTACGAATTTTAGCGATGCGGACGAGCAAAAGGGGTTATCGCGGCGGTCAGCCGCAAATCGAAATCCGGCGAATTTGGCGGGCAAAGCTCACGCCGTTTCCCCTTTAAGCCGCGCGAGGGTTTTCGCGCGCCCGATGAGAGGTAGCAGGTTTTTCAGCTCCGGTCCATGCTCGCGCGCAGTGAGCGAAAGGCGTAGCGGATGGTAAAGCGCGCGGCCTTTGGCGCCCGTAGCGGCGGCGATGGCGGAAGTCCAACCACCCCATGTGGTTTGATCCCATGGTTCGGGCGGCAGAGTTTCGGCGGCTTTGGCGGCGAAGGCTGCGTCTTCGATGATTGGCGTTAACGGGCCGGTGATGAGAAGCCAGAAATCCGCCGCATCCGAAAGGCGCGCGAGATTCGGCTTCACGGCATCCCAGAATGCAGCACCGCCACCGATGTGCAATGCGGCGAGGCGCGAAGCAACCGCTTCGTAAGGCAAAGTGTGCAGCAACTTTCCGTTCAGGCCCGAAAGCTCTGCGGGATCGAAATGCGCGGGTGCGCGGCCAATCTTCTCAAACGAGAACTCGGACGCGAGCGCATCGAGTGAAGGCTTCAACGCAATCGGATCGGACGTGCCGGTCTTCGCGAGATAGCATGCAAGCGCAAGCGGCTCGATGCCATCTTCGCGCAAGGACCGTAGCGAAAGCGAGCCGAGGCGTTTTGAGAGTGCTTCCCCGCCAGCGCCGACAAGCAATGGGAAATGGGCGAAGGCGGGTACGGCAGCACCTAGCGCTTCGAAAATTTCGATCTGCGCGGCCGTATTGGTGACGTGATCCTCGCCGCGAATAACATGCGTGATGGCAAAATCGATGTCGTCGACGACGGATGGCAGTGTGTAGAGGAAACGCCCGTCTTCGCGGATAAGCACAGGATCGGAAAGATGCGCCGTATCGATTTCGACCTCACCCCGCACAATATCGCGCCAGTGCACTTTCGTCTGCGAAAGCTTGAAGCGCCAATGCGGCACGCGACCCTGCTCTTCAAGCTTTGCGCGGTCGGCGGCGGATAGATTCAATACCGCGCGATCATAGACAGGCGCCTTGCGCATCGCGATCTGGCGCTTGCGTTTGCGGTCGAGCTCTTCGGCAGTTTCGTAGCAAGGATAGAGTCTGCCCGACAATTTCAATTTCTCGGCGGCAGTTTTATGCGCACTGGCGCGTCCGATCTGTCGCGCGAAAAGATCATGCGTAAGGCCGAGCCAATTCAAATCTTCGATGATCGCGGTTTCGAATTCCGGCCGCGAACGCTCGACATCGGTATCGTCCAGGCGCAGCAGGAACTTGCCGCCTTCCTTGCGCGCGAACAGCCAATTAAGCATCGCCGTGCGCGCATTGCCGACATGCAGCAAGCCAGTGGGCGACGGCGCGAAACGGACGAGCACGCTCATCGTGCGTCCCGGAATGCATTGGTGATGGGATAACGGCGGTCGCGGCCGAAATTGCGCGGTCCGATTTTTACCCCGGGCGGTGCCTGGCGGCGCTTGTACTCTGAACAATAAAGAAGCTGCTCGATGCGCTTGATCGTTGCCGGTTCATAGCCTTTTTCCGCGATCTGCTCGAACGACATTTCCTCTTCGACAAAACAGCGCAAAATGCCGTCGAGGATTTCGTAGGGCGGCAGCGAATCCTGATCGGTCTGGTTCTCGCGCAATTCCGCACTTGGTGGTTTCGTGATGATGCGTTCGGGAATCATGCGGCCCTTCGGACCCATTGCGTTTTTTGGATGCTGCGCATTACGCCAATGTGCAAGACGAAACACATCGGTTTTGTAAACATCTTTCAAAACATTGTAGCCGCCACACATATCACCATAGAGCGTGGCGTAACCGACGCTCATTTCCGATTTGTTGCCGGTGGTCAGCACCATGGGACCGAACTTGTTGGAGATCGCCATGAGTATGACACCGCGAATGCGCGACTGCACATTTTCTTCCGTCGTATCGATGGCGCGGCCTGCGAAAGTAGATTCCAGCGATGCGGAGAACGCATCGACAGCATTTTCAATGGGAATGATCTCGTATTGCGTGCCGAGAAGTTGCGCGCATTCTTTCGCATCGTCGAGGCTGTCTTTGCTCGTATAACGCGACGGCATCATCGCGCAGCGCACGCGATCAGCGCCCAACGCATCGACCGCGACAGCCGCAGATAGTGCAGAATCGATTCCACCGGACAGTCCTAATACGACACCGGGGAAACGGTTCTTGTTCACATAGTCTTTCAAACCGAGCATCATCGCGTGATAGATGGATTCAAACCGCTCCTCGGCGCGTGCGTGTTCACCGCTCTCGCAAATCCAAGTGCCATTGCTAAGATGCCAATGCGTTGCGACTATGCTCTCTTCCCATGCGGGCAAAGCACACGCGACCGAACCATCGACGTTCACGACGAGTGATGCGCCATCGAACACGACCTCGTCCTGACCGCCAACCTGATTAAGATAGATGAGCGGTTTCTGCGCTTCTTTTACGCGCGCGGCGGCGAGATGAAGACGCACGTCTTCCTTTCCGACTTCGAACGGCGAACCGTTCGGCACCAGCAGGATTTCGCTGCCCGATTTGGCGAGGCATTGCACGACCTCGGCTGTCCAGATGTCTTCGCAGATCGGCACGCCGATGCGAAGCCCGCGAATCTCGAACGGATGCGGCATTGGGCCCGGCGTGAACACGCGTTTCTCGTCGAACACACCGTAATTCGGAAGATCATGTTTGAAGGTGATATCCGCAACCTTGCCGCGATCGAGCAGCGCGCACGCGTTATAGAGTTTGCCGCCTTCCACCCATGGCGTACCGATAAGGATCGCGGGTCCGCCGTCTGACGTGTCTCGCGCAAGCGTTTCCACAGCCTCGCGCGCATCGGCCTGCAAAGCCGGCTTCAGCACGAGATCCTCCGGCGGATAGCCCGTGACGAACAGCTCGGTGAAAAGAATGAGATCCGCATCCGCCGCTTTCGCGCGCGCGGCCCGCGCTTTCGCGAGATTGCCCGGAATATCGCCCATAACGGGATTGAGCTGGGCGAGCGCAATGATGAAACGGTCTTTCATGACCGCTGTTTAACCTCGAACGGACAAGTGTGGAAGCTTACGCGGCCGCGATTTGCTGGCCAAGGCGACGCCAGGACGGTGCACGCGCCGCGCTTTCGATCGTCAGCGCGGTTTCGAGTGCATGGCGCGCCTCTTCCGGCCGCACGAAAACCGCGCCGCCGTCGCGCACCGTGCGCACGAAAGCCATCACGGACTCGCCGAGCGGATCGTCAAAACGCAGATCGTCCAGCGTGCGGCGCGAAGTGTTGCTGATTTCACGCGTCATGAAATCGATTTCGATGGCGCCGTCGGGATAGGTCACGCTCATGCCGCGCTTGCGCGAATGGGCGATGCGGCTTGCATGCAGATGCGCCTGCGAGCCGTTTTCGAACGTGATCGTAGTCGTGACCTCGTCGGCCTTGCTGCCATGTTCGGCGCGGCCGGAGGCATCCACGGAAACAACATTGCCGGGGATGAGGCGATGCACGAGATCGAGATCGTGGATCATGAGATCGAGCACGACGCTCACATCCGCACTCCGGCCCGTCCACGGACCCGTGCGCCAGCAGCTCACATCGAGCGGCGTGTCGGCATAATCGAGCAGGCCAGAGCGTGCGAACACAAAACGCTCCTGATGGCCGACCGTCAGCACGAGGCTGCGGTCCTCGGCGATCTCTATCAACTCGTCGGCTTCGGCAAGCGTCGTGGCGATGGGTTTTTCCACAAGCACATGCGCGCCGGATTCAAGGAATGCGCGCACGATGGGCGCATGAGTTACCGCGGGCGAGCACACGCTAACCAAATCGACCTTGCCCAAGAGATCGCGCCAATTCGAAAATGTCTCGATGCCGTGCTGCGCCGCCATTGTGTGGCGCGTCTCAGCATTGGGATCGGCGATGGCCGCAAGGCGCACGCCTTCAGCCTGCGCATATTTTGCAGCGTGATGGCGGCCAAAGGCGCCGGTACCTACTACACCCGCACGAAGAACGCCGGAGGGTTTAACCATGGTCAACTCTCGAATCAGCACGCAATTTCAAGCCTCTAAGAGCCACGGCCCGGCCGCCCAGGCGACTCATAAAATGTTTCGCCTTGTTACGCCGTAACGCCCTGCTAGGGTTAGGTTAATTCGCTATCGCCCTACCCCACATCTGGAGACGCCCCCATGCAAAACTTGAAAAGCCGCGAGATCCGCCTGAAGAGCCGCCCCACCGGAATGCCCGGTCCGGCGAACTTCGAACTGGCCGAAACCGACGTCCCCAACCCCGGCGATGGCGAGGTGCTGATCCGCAATTCCTATATGTCCGTGGATCCGTATATGCGCGGCCGCATGATGGACCGGAAGAGTTACGTGCCGCCGTTCCAGATCGGCGAAGCGCTTTCGGGCGGCGCGGTGGGACAAGTCGTGGCCTCGCACAGTCCGTATCTGAAAGTCGGCGATTTCGTGCAGAGCATGAATGGCTGGCGCGAATGGTTCGTGGCGCCTGCCGGTTCGGTCATGAAGATCGATGCCTCGATTGCGCCGGTGCAGGCCTATCTCGGCGCGCTCGGCATGCCCGGGCTGACGGCCTATGCGGGGCTTCTCAAGATCGGCGAATTGAAGGAAGGCGAGCGCGTGTTCGTTTCGGCAGCGAGCGGCGCGGTCGGCCAGATCGTGTGCCAGATCGCGAAGAACAAAGGCTGCCGCGTTGCGGGGTCTGCCGGATCGGATGACAAATGCCGCTTCCTCACCGAAGAACTCGGCATCGATGCGGCGATCAATTACCGGACGGCGGGCGATCTCACGCCGGCAATCAAAGATGCGATGCCGGACGGTATCGATGTCTATTTCGAGAATGTCGGCGGCGCGCATTTGCAGGCAGCACTCAACAATATGCGCCAGTTCGGGCGCATCGCGGCGTGCGGCATGATCGATCAATACAACGCAACTGAACCGCCGCCGGGACCGAACAATCTCATTCTCATTGTGGGTTTGAGCCTGACGGTTCGCGGCTTCATCGTCTCCAATCATTTCGACATGATGCCGGAATTCATCGCCGACATGGCGAAGTGGACGAAGGAAGGCAAAATGAAATGGCGCGAGACGATCGTCGAAGGAATCGACAAAGCGCCGGATGCTTTCATCGGTCTCTTCAAGGGCGAGAATTTCGGCAAGATGCTTGTGAAGGTCGGGCCTGACAAAGCCGTTTAAGATTCGGGACCGACGGCCAAAAGCGATGTAAGTGCTGAAAGGATCAGATAGCACAGCATCAATGGCCCCAAGCCGATGAGTACATTTCCCGGCAGGCTGCGCAATGTGTTGCAGCCGAGCCAGGAAAAGGCCGTGCCCATGAACAGCAATTGAAAGCCGACAAGGGCTGCAATGCCGAGCACGGCGGCATGCACAACAGGGCCGAGCACTTCGGGGCGTTCGTTACGCTCCAATCGCAACAGACCTGCCGAAAGTCTGAGCCGCGAAAGCGCGGAGGCAAGAAACACCAGAGCGAGCAGCCACGCGACCGAATATGCAAACACGCGCCCGCCATCGAGCGAGCATGCCGCAAGCGATTGCGCAAGTGCATTCTGCGACGGCGTGACGAAGGCCACAGCACCTTCAAGCGCATCCACAACGACGCCCGAATGATAGCGCGGGGCAAGCGCGATCTGATCGATGAAACTCATCAACGCAAACGCGACGAACACGGCCGCGTTGAATCCGGGCAAGAGATGATGTGGCTTCAAACGCTCCAGCAACGGCATATTGCCGTCGCGCGCGGAGATGCCGTAGCCGCCCGTGAACAACAAACCCATCGCCGCGAACAGCAGCACGCTCACGACAAGGCCGGGCACCGATTGCAACGCCGCCGGTGTCGCGGTATCCGCGCGCCACAATGCATGCGCGCCCGCGAACAGGCAAAACGCAATCCAGCCTTTGGCAAGCAGACGCGCGATACCCATGCCTAAGCGGAAGCCGCGCGCGGCGCGTTTTTGCGTTCGGCGCGCAGATTATCCGCCATCTGGAACGCGAGTTCGAGCGCCTGGCTTGCGTTCAAGCGCGGATCGCACAGCGTGATGTAGCGGTCGGAAAGATCGTCGTCGGAAATCGATTGCGCGCCGCCCGTGCATTCGGTGACGTCCTGTCCCGTCATTTCGAGATGCACGCCGCCGGCATGCGTGCCTTCGGCGTGGTGGATGTGGAAGAAGGATTCCATTTCGCGCACGACGCGATCGAAAGGCCGCGTCTTCTTGCCGATAGCCGATTTGATTGTGTTGCCGTGCATCGGATCGCAGGACCACACGATCTTCGCGCCTTCGCGTTCGATGGTGCGGATGAGACGCGGCAATTTCTCCGCCACCTTGTCCGCGCCGAAACGGCAGATGAGCGTCAACCGCCCCGGCGTATTCTGCGGATTCAAAATCTCGATAAGCTTCAGCAAATCGTCTTCGGCAAGCGACGGCCCGCATTTGAGACCAAGCGGATTCCTCACGCCGCGGCAATATTCGACATGCGCGCCATCGGGCTGGCGCGTGCGATCGCCGATCCACAGCATATGGCCGCTCGTGCCGTACCAATCATGCGTGATCGAATCCTGCCGCGTCAGCGCTTCCTCGTAAGGCAGCAGCAGCGCCTCGTGGCTGAAATAGAAATCGACACGGCTCGTCTGCTGACGCACCGCATCGGCGAGTGAAAATGTGCGCAGGAAATCCACGCCCTCGTTGATCTTGTTCACGACATCGCGATAGCGCTGTTCGAGATCGGGATGATGATGATCCAGATACCAATGCTGCGCGCGGTTGAGATCGGCATAGCCGCCCGTCGCGAATGCGCGCACGAGATTGGCCGTTGCCGCGGATTGGAAATAGGCATCCATCATGCGCTGCGGATTGGGTATGCGCGCTTCCGGCGTGAATTCCTCGCCATTGATGATATCGCCGCGATAGGACGGCAGCGTCACATTCCCACGCAATTCGGTGTCTTCGGAACGCGGCTTTGCGAATTGGCCTGCGATGCGGCCCACTTTCACGACGGGTACATCGGCGGCAAACGTCAACACCGTCGCCATCGAAAGGAACACACAGAACGTGTCGCGGATATTGTTCGCGGAAAACTCCGTGAAGCTTTCCGCGCAGTCCCCGCCCTGCAACAGGAAAGCCCTGCCTTCCGACACGCGCGCGAGTGCAGACGTCAGATTGCGCGCCTCGCCCGCGAAGACGAGCGGGGGATGCGTGCGCAGCCGCGCCTCCACATCGGCCAAAGCCGCCGCATCCGGATATTCCGGCACTTGGCGGATCGGCATCTGCCGCCAGCTCGACGGGCTCCAAGGCTGGGCCACGGCACACTCCTTATCTCTTCCCGCATATACGCGGCGGGGTCCGGCTTTGCCAGTGCGGCACTTCACGCACAAAAAGAAAGGCGGATTTCGCGCAAAAACCCACCTTATCCGCGAGCTACGGCAGGCAAGGAGAAACCCGAAGGGAAACCACATGCACCTTTGCTGCACCACGGGCCTTGCGGATGGAGGGAGACTTTCCGGCAGCCCCGGCGCGAAAATCGCTTTGGGTTCTCGACGATCCTTCCACCCCACGCGGATGCACGCGAGCTTGCATCCTTGCCCTGTCTGGTCTCGCGTCAGCTTCGCACTGTCATCCGTGTCCTTCTTTCGTCGCAACGAACGAAATAGGAACAGATTTTTGCGTTTCAAGGGGGTGGGAGGAAAAATTTCGAATGAATGATCGGTAATCCAAACTCCCTTGTCATGGCCCGCACTACGGCGGGCCATGACACCGCGGTTAAGCTATGGACTCTTCGAATACGCCTTCGTCCGCATCGTGACGAGTTCTTCCGCCGCGCTCGGATGCAGTGCCACCGTCATGTCGAATTGCGCTTTCGTAGCGCCCATCTTTATCGCGACGGCGACAAGCTGGATCATCTCGCCCGCATCGGGCCCGAAGATGTGACAGCCGAGCACGCGGTTGTTCTTCGCATCCACGATCATCTTGAACAGAGCGCGTTCCTCGCGGCCCGAAAGCGTATGCTTCAGCGGGCGGAAATGCGATTTATAGACATCGATCGTATGGCCGCGTTCGAGCGCCTTGTCCTCCGTCAACCCCACCGTGCCGATTTCGGGCGTGGAGAACACCGCCGTCGGCACATTCTCATGATCCACTTTCGACGGCGCATTGTCATAGACCGTGCTCACGAAACACATCGCTTCATGGATCGCGACAGGCGTCAGCGCCATGCGATCCGTCACATCGCCCACGGCGTAGATATGATCGGCACTTGTGCGAGAATAGGCATCGACTTTCACCTCGCCGCGCTTGCCCAATTCCACGCCCGCTTTGTCGAGGCCCATGCCGTCCGTATTAGGCTGGCGGCCGATGGCGGTCATCACCGCGTCGGTCTCCAGCATCTCGTTGTGATCGGTGAAGACGAACAATTCGTTCTCGCGCTTGTCGATGCGCGTGAAAATGCGATTGACAATGATGCGGATGCCGCGCTTGGTCATCGACTCTGTCAGCGCATCGCGCATGTCCTCGTCGAATCCGCGCAGGATCTTGGGCCCGCGATGCACAAGCGTGACCTCGCAGCCGAGGCCGTGGAAGATATGAGCGAATTCCACCGCGATGTATCCGCCGCCGGCAATGACGATGCGATGCGGCAGCTTGTTCAGGTGAAACGCCTCATTCGACGTGATGCAATGTTCCGAGCCCGGAATTCCGAGCATATCGCGAGAAGGCTTTCCGCCCGTGGCGACGAGGAAACGCTCCGCCGTGACGCGGCGATTGCTTTTCTTCAGCTGCACCGTATGTGGATCTACGAATTCCGCGCGATCCATGACGATCTCCGCGCCCGCCTTCACGACGTTCTCGCGATAGATGTCCGCGATGCGCGCGATCTCCTTGTCCTTCACCGCGACAAGCATGGGCCAATCGAATTTCGGATCGGCAACCGTCCAGCCGAAACCTTCGCTGTCCTCAAAATCCTCGCGGAAGCGGCTTGCATAAACGAACAGCTTCTTCGGAATGCAGCCGCGGATGACGCAGGTGCCGCCGAACGCATATTCTTCCGCGACGGCGACGCGCACGCCTCTCTGCGCTGCAAAACGGCTCGCGCGCACACCGCCCGAACCGCCGCCGATGACGAAAAGATCGTAATCATATTTGCTCATGCTTCGATCACTTTCACGCCTTTCGCGCCCGCGATGATGAGTGCGGATGCAAGCTTCACAAACAATCCATGTTCGACAATGCCGGGAATGCCGGACAGGATGCGCGCGAGTTTCGGCGCATCGTCAATCGCGCCGAACGCGCAATCGTAAATCACATTGCCGCCATCGGTCGCAAACGGCACTTCGCCGTTCATGCGCAAGGTGATCGGCACAGCGCGACCCTTGAATTTCTTCGCGGCCTGCGCGAGGCGCGCGGCGGTGGCAAGGTGCCCGAATTGCGTGACCTCGACGGGCAGCGGAAATTTGCCGAGCTTGCGCACGAGTTTGGAATCGTCGGCGATGACGATCATCTTCTTCGAAGACGCCGCCACGATCTTTTCGCGCAGCAACGCGCCGCCGCCGCCCTTGATGAGATTGAGATTGCGGTCGGCCTCGTCCGCGCCGTCGATCGTGAGATCGAGCGGCGCCTGTTGATCGAGATCGGCGAGCGGAATGCCGAGCGCACGCGCCTTCACCGCCGTGCGCTCCGATGTCGCCGTGCCCACGATCGTGAGGCCGCCGCGAATGCGCGGTGCGAGCACGTCGAGGAACGCTTCCGCCGTCGAGCCCGTACCGAGACCGAGCTTCATGCCATCCGTGACGAAATCGAGCGCGCGCGCAGCAGCGGCGCGTTTGAGGGCGGCAGGATCGGTGTCGGTCATGAATCAACTCTAAAGCAAAATAGGGTTTAGTGTAGCATGTTGGTGTAGCACAATGATGTTCTCCCCTTGCGCACCGCCTCGGTGTCATGGCCCGCCGGAGTGTGGGCCACCCGGGTGAAATAGGTTATATGTCGAAGGAATTTCTCAGTTCAATTTTCGCTGAGATGCGCAAACTTCAACTGGGTGGCCCGCACTCCGGCGGGCCATGACAAGCGAGGGTTTGATTTCCTTCCCATAAAGAGAGGGATTTTATTCTACCGTCACGCTCTTCGCGAGATTACGCGGCTGATCGACATCGGTGCCTTTTGCGACAGCTGTGTGATAGGCCAGCAATTGCACCGGCACCGCGTAAAGCAGCGGCGTGATGAACGGATCGGCATCGGGCACCTCGATCGTCTGCCACACGCCCGCGCCCGCACGCGCCAGCCCCTTCGCATCGGAAATGAGCACGACCTTGCCGCCGCGCGCCATCACCTCCTGCATGTTGGAGACGGTCTT